>JALOSK010000255.1 GCA_025458465.1 Sandarakinorhabdus sp.
ATCTGATCGCCAATTATCGCATCACCAACCCGGACGCCTATCAGCGCTATCTGGAACTGGTGGGCGCCACCACGGCGGCGCACGATGCCGAAGTGCTGGTGGCGGATTTTGAAAGCAGCATCGTGGAAGGCAGCGCCCACCCGGTGAGCATCGTGGTGCGCTTTGCCAGCCGCGAGGCGGCGCTGGGCTGGTACAACTCGCCCGAATACAGGGCCGTCGTCCACCACCGGCAGGACAACACCGAAGGCTTCGTGCTGTTCGCCAACGGCGCCGAACCGGCCTAGTCTGCGCGCAAGCGACTCGCACCACCAAGAGGATCTGCCATGACCGACATCGTCATCACCGCCGCCCGCCGCACCGCTGTTGGCAGTTTCCTGGGCAGCTTTGCCAGCACGCCGGCCCACCTGCTGGGCAAGGCGGCGATCGAGGCGGCGCTGCAGGACGCCGCCGTGGCCCCGGGCGAGGTGAACGAGGTGATCCTGGGCCAGGTGCTGACCGCCGCGCAGGGGCAGAACCCGGCCCGGCAGGCGGCGATGGCCGCCGGCATCGCGCTGGAAGCCCCGGCCTATGGCGTGAACCAGGTGTGTGGTTCCGGCCTGCGGGCCGTTGCCATGGCAGCGCAGGCGATTGCCAACGGCGATGCCGGCATCGTGGTGGCCGGCGGGCAGGAATCGATGAGCCTGTCCCCGCACGCGCAGGCCATGCGCGCCGGCACCAAGATGGGCCACGTGGAGTTCGTGGACACCATGATCAAGGACGGCCTGTGGGATGCCTTCAACGGCTATCACATGGGCATCACGGCCGAAAACGTGGCCGAGATGTACCAGATCAGCCGCGCCGCGCAGGACGAGTTCGCCGTGGCCAGCCAGAACAAGGCCAGCGCAGCGCGCGCCGCCGGGCGCTTTGCTGCCGAAATCGCGCCCGTCACCGTGAAGGGCCGCAAGGGCGACACCATCATCGATACCGATGAATATATCCGCGATGGGGTGACGCTGGACAGCGTTTCGGGCCTGCGCGGCGCCTTCAAGAAGGATGGCAGCGTGACGGCGGCCAATGCCAGCGGCCTCAATGATGGCGCCGCCGTGCTGGTGCTGATGAGCGCCGCCGAAGCCGCGCGGCGCGGGAGCCCGGTGCTGGCCCGCATTGCCGGCTTTGCCAGCGTGGGCGTCGATCCGGCGATCATGGGCATCGGCCCGGTGCCGGCCAGCCGCAAGGCGCTGGAAAAGGCCGGCTGGAGCGTTGCCGATCTTGATCTGGTGGAAGCCAACGAGGCGTTTGCGGCGCAGGCGCTGGCGGTGGGCCAGGAACTGGGGCTGGACCCGGAGAAGCTGAACGTCAACGGCGGCGCCATTGCCATCGGTCACCCGATCGGCGCGTCGGGCGCCCGCATCCTGGTGACGCTGCTGCACGAGATGGCGCGCCGCGACGCGAAGAAGGGGCTGGCCACGCTGTGCATCGGTGGCGGCATGGGGATTGCGCTCTGCGTCGAGCGGCCCTGAGCGCAGTTGAGCCACACGCCATGTCCATGATCCGCGACGCCACCCCACTGGAACGGCTGTTTGCCGGCTATCGCCATGGGCGGTTGCTGGTGCTGGGGCAGCCGCCGCAACGGGTGGAGCTGGCGCTGGATGGCTGGGAACGGGTGGCCTGCATTGCCACCAGCGATGCCGAAATCCGCCCCGGCACGGTGCGCGCCGATCCGCATCACCTGCCCTTCCACGAAGCCCTGTTCGACAAGGCGCTGCTGTCCGCCCCGCTGGTGCAGCCGCGGTTGATGCTGCGCGAATTGTGGCGCGTGCTCAGCCCCGCTGGCCTTGCGGTGCTGATCGTGCGGGCGCGCCGGCCCTGGCATGTGAAGGATATCGGCTGGCTGCGCGATCCGCTGCAGCTGCGACTGGATGAAGCCATGTTCGAAGTGCTGGACTGGCAGGTGGAAACCCTGCCCGAACGCCATCACGTCGTGCTGGTCGCCAAGAAGGACTGGCAGAAGCCGGTGCTGGTGGGCGCCGCCGATCCGGCGATGGAGCCCAGACTCATCAACTGACGCCTCATCAACTGGCGCCAGATCACCTAGAGCGACAGCGCCACCGTCACCATGTCGCCTTCGCCCACGGCTTCCTTCTTCCGCACGGCGGCCTTCACTGGCAGCAGATAGCCGCCCACGTCCTTCGACGGGAACACCGAGGTGGCCCAGTGCGTGCCACCCAGCCTCACCTTCACATAAACCGATCCCCATGCCGCGCTGCGCCCCGGTGCGGCGGCGCGGATGCCGGCGGCCACATCGCCGGTGATGGTGAGAAAGTGCCAGCTCATGGGGCTGGGCTTGCCGTCTGCTGCCTTCCCCTTCCAGATCCACAGCGGCCCGGTGAAGGTCCATTCGCGGCTGACAGGCACCTCGTGGCCCAGTTCCTCGCGCAGGAAGCGGATCAGTTCGGGATCAAGTTCATCGGGCGCATCCACGCAGCGCAGCATAGCCTAGCGCGACAGGACGAACACCCCGGTATCGGCGGTGAGATTGGGCCACAGCGCCACCGGCCTGCCCGACTGCAGCGCGGCGCGGCGTTCGATGGTGAGGCCGCGTTCATGGGCCAGCGCCTCGAAATCGGCGATGGTGCAGAAATGGATGTTGGGCGTTTCGTGCCAGCTCACCGGCAGGCTGCGCGTTACCGGCATGCGGCCTGAAAGCGTGAGCATGGCGCGCACCCGCCAATGGCCGAAATTGGGAAAGGACACGATGGCGCGGCGGCCGATGCGCACCAGTTGATCGAGCACCGCGGCCGGGCGCTGCATGGCCTGCAGCGTGTTCGACAGGATCACCACATCAAACGCGGCATCGGGATAATCGGCAAGATCGGTATCGGCATCCCCCTGCACCACCGCCAGCCCGCGCCCCACGGCAGCCGCAACATTGTCGGCATCAAGCTCGATGCCGCGCCCCTCCACACCCTTGGTGTCACGCAGCCAGGCCAGCAGCTGGCCATCGCCGCAGCCGATATCCAGCACGCGGCAGCCCTGCGGCACGGCATCGGCCACGGCAGCCAGATCGGGGCGCAGCGGAATGGGCGTCATGCCGTCAGGAACCCGTTGATGACCCGGTTCATGTCCGGCGCGTCGAGCAGGAAGGCATCATGGCCGAACGGGCTTTCCAGTTCCACGAACGACACCGGCGCGCCGGCCGCATTCAACGCCTTGACGATGCGGCGGCTTTCGGATGTGGGATAAAGCCAGTCGGTATCGAAGGAGATCACGCAGAAGCGGCTCTGCGCGCCGGCAAAGGCGCGGGCGAGGTTGCCGCCATGCGGCTGCGCCAGATCGAAATAATCGGTGGCGCGGGTGATATAGAGATAGGAGTTGGCGTCGAACCGCTCCACGAACGACAGGCCCTGGTGGCGCAGATAGGATTCCACCTGGAAATCGGCATCAAAGCCGAAGGACACCGCATCGCGGTTCTGCAGGCGGCGGCCGAATTTTTCGGTGAGGCCTTCTTCGGAAAGATAGGTGATGTGCGCGGCCATGCGCGCCACGGCCAGGCCTTGGGATCGGCCATGATCGCCTGCCGGCCAACTTCGTGAAAGGCGATGTTCTGGGCGCTGTGGCGGGCGGCGGTGGCAATCGCCACCACCTTGGCGACACGCGCCGGATGTTCCACCGCCCAGGTGAGTGCCTGCATGCCGCCCATCGAGCCGCCGATGACCGCCGCCAGCGTTTCGATGCCCAGATGATCGAGCAGCCGCGCCTGCGCCGCCACCATGTCGGAAATGGTGATCACCGGGAAGCGCATGGCATAGGGTTTGCCATCGCGCGGATCGATGCTGGATGGCCCGGTGGAGCCCATGCAGCCGCCCAGCACGTTGGCGCAGATCACGAACCAGTGTTCGGGATCCACCGGCTTGCCCGGCCCCACCAGCCGCGTC
>JALOSK010000256.1 GCA_025458465.1 Sandarakinorhabdus sp.
GTGCGGCCAAGAAGACTCGAACTTCCACGGCCTTTCGGCCACAACGACCTCAACGTTGCGCGTCTACCAATTCCGCCATGGCCGCACACCAGGGAAATGAGCGCCGGGGCGCCCGTTCGGCAGGATGGCGCGGGTAGCAGGGAGGGGCTTGGCGCGCAAGCCCTTCCCCGCTTGTGCGCCGACTTAGTTGTACTTGCGCAGTTCGTTCTTCGCGATGGCCTGGCGGTGAACTTCGTCCGGGCCGTCGGCAAGGCGCAGGGTGCGCTGGCCGGCATAGCCGCTGGCCAGGCCATAATCCTGGCACACGCCGCCACCGCCATGGGCCTGGATGGCCATGTCGTGGATCATGCAGCTCATGTTCGGCGCCACCACCTTGATCATCGCGATCTCGTTGGCCGCCGCCTTGTTGCCCACCGTGTCCATCATGTAGGCGGCCTTCAGCGTGAGCAGGCGCGACTGTTCGATGGCGATGCGGGCATCGGCAATGCGTTCGTGCCACAGGCTGTGTTCCGAAATCGGCTTGCCGAAGGCGACGCGGCTCTTCAGGCGCTTCACCATCTTTTCGAGGGCACGTTCAGCCGCCCCGATGGAGCGCATGCAGTGGTGGATGCGGCCGGGGCCAAGGCGGCCCTGCGCGATTTCGAAGCCGCGGCCTTCGCCCAGAATCATGTTGCTCACCGGCACGCGCACATTGTCGAGAATCACCTCGAAGTGGCCGTGCGGCGCGTCATCGAAACCGAACACGTTCAGGGGCCGCAGCTTGGTGATGCCGGGCGCATCCAGCGGCACCAGAACCTGGCTCTGCTGGCTGTGGCGCGGGGCGGATGGATCGGTCTTGCCCATCACGATGGCGATCTTGCAGCGCGGATCACCCACACCGCTGGACCACCATTTGCGGCCGTTGATCACATATTCATCACCGTCGCGGCGAATGGAGGTTTCGATGTTGGTCGCATCCGACGAGGCCACCGCCGGTTCGGTCATCAGGAAGGCGGAACGGATTTCGCCATCCATCAGCGGGCGCAGCCACTGGCGCTTCTGTTCCTCGGTGCCATAGGTGCGCAGCACTTCCATGTTGCCGGTGTCGGGCGCGGAACAGTTGAACACTTCCGATGACCAGCCGGCGCGGCCCATTTCCTCGGCCAGCGGCGCATATTCGAGGTTGGTGAGGCCGGGGCCCTTCCATTCGCCGGTGTCGTGATCGCAGATGTTCAGGAACAGGTTCCACAGCCCGGCGGCGCGCGCCTTGGGCTTCAGTTCCTCGATCACCGGCAGCACCTTCCAGCGCTCACCCTCCTGCAGTTCACGCTGATAGCGTTCCTCGTTCGGATAGATATGTTCGTCCATGAAGGCGCGCAGCTGTTCGATCAGGCCCTTGGTCTTGTCGCTATATTCGAAATGCATGGCGCACCTTCCCCTTCGCGGATTTTCGCATGTTCCGGCCCGCAGGCTGTCACGCCTGACCCTGCTTGGCCACTGGCAAAAAGGAAAGAGCGGGCGATTGCGTAGGCTGAGTGTTCGCCCCCCTGCCTTGCCAGCCCTGTGCAATGGGCAGATACTCCCCCCAATCGTGGCGATCGGGGGGAGGGAGCCACAATGAAGCAGACCATGTTCGATCTGTTGCCGCCGGCCATGATCGCGGCGGTGCTGCTGTTCTGGGCCAACGCCCCGGCGGCCTTCGTGAACGGCAAGTGGACGCTCACCATCGTCGCGCTCACCACGGTGGCCGTGGTGCAGGTGCTGGAACTGCTGAACCAACGGCACGCTGGCTGGCGCATCAACAGGCGCGAAGTGCTGACCGACCTGTTCTATGTGGTGCTGAGCACATTCGCGATTTCCTGGCTGGCCGAGACGGCGGCCGACAAGCCGCTGCGGTCTGCCAAGGACGCGCTGGGCATCGCCACGCCCTGGCTCCAGCAACTGCCGTTCCTGCTGCAGGCCGCCATCGTCATCCTGGTGTTCGAGTTCGGGCAATACTGGATGCACCGGCTGATGCACAACAACAGCCTGTTCTGGTCAACGCACGCCCCGCATCATCACATCACCCAGCTCAATGCCATGAAGGGATATGTCGGCAATCCCATCGAATTGTTCCTGATCAGCCTCAGCGTGGTGGCGCTGCTGGACGTGGACAAGGCCGCCATGTTCGCGGCGTTCAACACCATGGGCGTGGTTGCCACCTTCGCCCACGCCAACGTGCGATCGGATCCGCCGTTCTGGTATGGCTTCTTCTTCACCACCATCCGCAACCACAGCCTGCACCACACGGCGCTCAGCTATGAAGACACGCGCTGCAACTATGGCAACGTGCTGATCCTGCTGGACCGCATCTTCGGCACCTATCGCGAGGGCGAATCTGCCATCGTCGGCCAGGACGAGCGCCGCCGCCTGTCGATCCGGGAACAGTTCGCCTTTCCGTTCCAGCCACTGATCAGGCGCTACAAGGCCGGGCGCTCTGCGTCGGCAGCGAATTGAACCGGTGAAGGTGACGGTGCGCGCAATGCGGGCAACCTTCGTTGCCTGCACCTGCCATGCCGCCAGCCCGTTGGCGGCGGCACCGCTGGTGGAGCAGGCCATCAAGGTTCCCGGCTATGCCGATTTCCTGGCGGTTGATGGAAACAGCGTCTGGGTGACCAACAAGGGCCGGGTGGAACGCTGGTCGCGGCGGGGCAGGCTGGCCAGTGTTGCCATGGCAGGGCCGTGCGGCACGATGGCCCTTGCGGCCGGATCATTGTGGGTGGCCGACTGCGTGGACAAGACGCTCAACCGGATCGATCTGGTGACGGCGCGCATGATGGCGAAAATCCCGACCGGCATCGCCAGCCCGGATGGTGAGCTCAATGTGGTGAGCGGTGCCGGATCCATCTGGGTGGCCAGCAATCGAGGCGGCGGGATTGCCCGTGTCGATCCAGCCCGGAACCGCGTGGTGACCACCATCGCGGCCGATCCGGGCAGCCAGTATCTGGCGTTCGGCGCCGGGGCCCTGTGGGCGGTCAGCAGCGCGCGCGGCACGCTCCAGAAGATCGATCCGGGCAGCAACCGGGTCACGCGTCGGGCAAGACTTGGGCGCCAGCCGGGCTTCCTGGCAGTGGGCGAAGGCGCGGTGTGGGTGCAGGAACAGGCCGATGGCACGGTGGCCCGCATCGATCCCGCCACCGTCGCGGTCACCGGCCGCGTCAAGGTGGATGCCAGCCTGAAATATGGCGACATCGACACGGGCGGCGGCCGGGTCTGGCTGCGCACCACCGAACGCCAGACCTTCGTGGTGATCGATCCGAAAAGCCTTGCCATCGTGATGCGTGTCGGCGCGCCATCGGGCAGCGGCGCGCTGCGCCACACGCCAGCGGGCATCTGGACAACAGCGCATGACCGGCAGACGCTGTCGTGGTGGGCCATGCCGCGCCAAAAGCGAAAATGAAGCGGCCACTGATGCGGGAAAATGGTGCCGGATGAGGGGATCGAACCCCCGACCTTCGGTTTACAAAACCGCTGCACTACCGCTGTGCTAATCCGG
>JALOSK010000257.1 GCA_025458465.1 Sandarakinorhabdus sp.
CAGCGGCGCGCGCAGCTGCATGGCGGCCATGGCGTTTTCCTGGAAGAACTTCACCACCTTCTGCTGTTCGGCCGGGGCATAGCGCGCGGCTTCCTGGCCAATCAGGCGGTTCATTTCGGCCTGGGTGACGGTGACGCCATTGCGCTGGCCGATTTCGGAGAGCAGCAGGCCCAGGCGCACGCGGCGCACGGCGATGCGGCGATAATCCTCACGCTCGGCCTCGATCTCGGCCTTGGCGGCGGCGGGATCATCTTCACGGGCGGCTTCGGCTTCCAGCGTCTGCCAGATCTGGTCGAACTCGGCGTCCACCATCGTTTCCGGCACGTCGAAATCGTGACGGGCGGCCAGCGTGTCGAGCAGCTTGCGCTTCAGGTAGGTGCGCGACAGGCCGCCCAGTTCGGCGTCAAGCTGGTCCTTCAGGATTTCCTTCAAGGCATCCAGGCTGTCGAGGCCGAAGCCCTTGGCGAATTCATCGTCGATCCTGGTTTCGCCCGGCACTTCGACGCCGGTGACGGTGATGTCGAAGGTGGCGGGCTTGCCGGCCAGGTTGGCGGCGCCATAATCGGCCGGGAAGGTGACATTGATGGTGCGCTGCTCGTTCGCCTTGGCGCCCACCAGCTGGTCTTCAAAGCCGGGGATGAGCTGGCCGGAACCGAGCTTGACGCGCATGCCCTCGCCCTTGCCGCCATCGAACGGCACGCCATCCACCTTGCCTTCGAAATCGATGACCACGGTGTCGCCATCCTTGGCCTTGTGCTTGGCCGGCGCCGGCTCCGTGCGCTGCGCCGATTCGGCGAGGCGGGCGAGCGCCGCGTCCATGGCGGCATCATCGGCCGGCACCACCAGCTTTTCGAGCGCCAGATCATCGATCTTCACGTCTGCAATGGTCGGCAGCACTTCGAGGCTGACGGTGAAGCGAACGTCGCCTTCATCCGGCAGTTCGCCGTCCACATCCACCTGCGGCTGGGTGGCCGGGCGCAGGCCATTGTCGGTGATCACCTTGTTGACGCCGTCGTTCAGCGCTTCCTGCAGGGCCTCGCCGCGCAGCGCCGCGCCGTGCATCTTCTTGACGAGGTTCGGCGGCACCTTGCCGGGACGGAAGCCGGGCATCTTGATCGACTTGGACACTTCGAGCAGCCGGGCATCAAGCCGGGCAGCGATGGTTTCCGCCGGGATCACCAGCGAATAAGCGCGGCGCAGCCCCTGGTTGGTGATTTCGGCAATCTGCATCGAAAAACCCGTCTTCCTGTCAAAAACGTCGAATGGCGTCGATTGGCCCCGCGCTGGCGGCGGCGGATGGTGCGGGCGAAGGGACTCGAACCCCCACGTCTTTCGACACCGGAACCTAAATCCGGCGCGTCTACCAGTTCCGCCACGCCCGCACGAGGGGCCGGTGAGCGCCCGCCTATAGCAGCGTGTCGGGCGAGTGCAAGAGAAGCGGCGGCGGGAGCGGCGCCTGCCGGCAGCGCCGGCCTCAGGCCGCCACCATCGCGACGGCGGTGCCGGCAGAACCGGCCAGCATCAGTACGAACACCGACGCCACAAGGCGCCGCCGATCCTGCCGCGAGCCGGCGAAACGGCGAATCATCGGGTGATTGCTGTGGCCGGCCCGCGCCCACGCCATCAGGGCAATCCAGAGCGCGAAGGAAAACAGCGACAGCACGTTCAACGCTGCCAGCAGGTGGCGATCGGGATGGCGATCAACATAGGCAAGCACGGCCGGCAGGAAATTGAACACGCACAGGAACAGGAACACCCACACTGCGATGGACAATGCCGTAGCGCCTGCGACCATAACGCCTCCCACGTTGAAACCGTGTCTGGCGGGCAGCCCCTCCCCCACCAAGGAGACTCGCCACCTTCATTACCAACATGGTTAAGGAAACGTTACTGTCTGGCAAATGAATAATGCGCCGTTGTGGACGCTGCACGACCGCTTCTGGGGATAAAACGCCCGATTCCCGGGCCGGAACGCGCCGCTGCGATCAGACCCGCAGCCAGAAGCGCAGGATCAGGCCAACGCCGCCCACCGCCGCGACTCCGGCGCCCCACAGCGCGACGAACCACAGCAGCCGCCGCGTTGCCGATGGCGAAGCCGATGGTTCAGGCATAGCCTTCCGCCCCGACCTTGCCGCGGAACAGCCAATAGGCATAGCCGGTGTAGCCCAGGATCACCGGCAGCAACGTGCCGACGCCGATCAGCATGAAGCCTTGCGCATTGGCCGCGGTGGCCGCCTGCCAGATGGTCACTTCGCCTGGCACCGCCCACGGGAAAATGGAAATGCCAAGGCCGATGAAGGTGAGCAGGAACAGCGCCTGCGCCAGCAGGAAGGGCGCCACTTCGGCGCGGCGCCGCAGCGCGCGGATGAACAGCAGGCCGGTGATCGCCACCAGCACCGGCACCGGTGCCGAATAATAATAGCCCGGCGCCTCGAACCAGTGGCTGAAATAATCGTGATTGAGGAACGGCGTCGCCAGGCTGACGGCGCCAATGGCGGCGATGCTGGCCGCCCCGCCGCGCCATGCCATGCGATAGGCGTGATGCTGTACTGCGCCTTCGGTGCGCCAGATCAGCCAGCAGGCGCCCAGCAGCGCATAGGCTGCCACCACCGATACGCCGGTGAGCAGGGAAAAGGGCGACAGCCAGTCCCACCAGCCGCCGGCATAGGCGCGCCCATCCACCTTCACGCCCTGCAGCACGGCGCCCAGGATCACGCCCTGTGCAAAGGCCGCCAGGGTCGACCCGGCAAAAAAGGCGAAATCCCACAGCCAGATGCGGGTGGTGCGCGCTCGATATTTGAAGGCGACACCGCGAAAGATCAGCCCCAGCAGCATGGCGATCAGCGGCGCATACACAGCCGGCATCAGGATCGCATAGGCCAGCGGGAAGGCCGCGAACACGCCGCCACCGCCCAGCACGAGCCAGGTCTGGTTGGCGTCCCACACCGGTTTGATGGTGGCGATGGCGGTTTCCCGCTCCGCCCCCGGCGCCATCACGGGGAACAGGATGCCGATGCCCAGATCAAAGCCGTCGGTGACGACATAGATGAAGATGGCCAGGCCGATGATGCCAGCCCACACCAGTGTCAGCAGGGGATCACCCGGCATGGTCTCACTCCGCCAGCTGGAAGCCGAAGGGCGCATCGGGCGGCAGGCTGCCGACATCGGCGGCCTGTTCGGGCGGCGGGCCAGGTTCGGACGGGCTGGGTTCGCTGCGCATCAGCTTCAGGATGAACCATGTGCCCACGCCGAACACGAAGAAATAGACGATGATGAAGGCCACCAGCGAGGCCGCCACCGCCGGCGCCGCCAGCGGCGAGGCGCTTTCGGCGGTGCGCAGCACACCGAAGACGGTGAAGGGCTGGCGGCCGGTTTCGGTGGTGATCCAGCCAGCCAGCACCGCCACGAAGCCGGCCGGCCCCAGCGCCAGCGCCAGCCGCTGCAGCCACGGATTGTCGAACAGCCGGCCGCGCCAGGCACTGAACGCGGCCCATCCGCCCAGCAACAGCATCA
>JALOSK010000028.1 GCA_025458465.1 Sandarakinorhabdus sp.
AGTTCGCCGATCTTGTAGGCGCAGGCCTGGCCCGGCTGGGCGATGTAGCGATCGATTTCCACCGCGACGTCGCGCGGCGCCATGGACGTGTTGTCGAGCATGTAGGCAATGGCCCGATCCCGGCTCCAGCCCAGTGCGTGCAGCCCGGTGTCCACCACCAGCCGCACGGCGCGCAGCATCTCCATGTCCAGATGCCCGAACCATTGCCACGGATCGCCGAACATCCCCAGCTCGCGGCCCAGCGATTCCGCATAAAGGCCCCAGCCTTCGGAATAGGCGGTGCTGCCGCCGCGCTTCAGCACCTCCGGCAGCGCCTTGTCCTCGTTCACCAGTGTGACCTGGTAGTGATGGCCCGGAATGCCTTCGTGCAGCGTCAGGGTTTCCAGCGTCGGAATGGGCCGGGTGTCCAGCATGGCCATGTTGAAGAACAATATGCCCGGTGACACGCCATCGGGGGGCCCGGCGCGATAATAGCCGGTGCCGCGCTGCCCGCCCAGCGACGGCAGCGGCGCCACCTTGAACGGTGCCGATGGCCGGCGATGGAACAGCCGCGGGATGCCGTGCCAGATGCGGCCCTCGATCTCGGCAAAGCGGGCCAGCAGCTCCTCGGGCGTCTTGCAGTAGAATTTCGGATCGGTGCGGACATGTTCGAACAGCGATTTCAGATCGCCGCTCCAGCCAAGCTGCCGGCGCACCGCTTCGAATTCGGCGCGGATGCGCGCCACTTCCGCAAGGCCCAGATCATGGATGGCCTGCGCCGCCATGGGCAGGGTGGTGTGGCGCTCCAGTTCGAAGGCATAGAGGCGATCGCCATCCCTGGTGCCCGAACGGCCGGGCACCAGGGACGCGCGCGGCAGATAGGTGGTGGACAGGAAGTCCCGCCAGCGCGCATAGGCCGGCAGCACCGTGCCGCGCACCATTGCCAGATAATCTGCCTGCCAGCGTGCCTTGCTGCCGGCCAGTGCCGGCGGCAGGCGGCCGATGACGGCCATGAATGGCGTTTCCTCGGCCGGCAGCGCCAACATGGCGTCCACCTGTTTCAGCACGTTTTCCACCAGCACGCGCGGCTGGACATGGCCATTGGCCAGCCCTTCCTTCAATCGGATGATGGCGCTGTCCATATGGGCCGCGAACAGCTGCAGGCGCTGCAGACCCGCCGCATGATCGGCCTCGGTTTCGAACACCGCACCGGGCCCGGCGACGAAATCCGGCAATTCGACATGCAGGCCGAAGCTGGGATTCAGGGCCAGTTGGCGCTGGATGGCGAACAGGCCGCTTTCGTGGAAATCGATGGTCTGTTTCAGGCTGCGGGCGAACACGTCATGGGCGATGCGCTCGGCCGGGCTCAGGGCGGCCCTGTCGATGCCGGCCAGTTCGGTTGCGGCCTGTCGCTTGCTGGCGAGAGTCTGTTCCGCCCAGTCGTCTGACAGCGGATCGATGAACACCGGCTCCCCGTCTGGCCGGCGTCGGCCGGGCGGCCCGGTGGGCGACAAGGCGGCATCGGCGGCCGCGGCCCGCGCCAGCAGGTCCGCAAGACGCAGTGACGGGCTTGATCCGAAGCCCAGGGCGGGAGCGGCGGGGATGGCGGCGATCAGGCCCAGGGCGGTGCGGCGGTTCAGCATGGCCGTATCCAACCAGCAAGCCGCCGCTTTGGAAAGAGGGCTGTGTGGCCGGCCGCCCTTACTTGGGCGACCGCTTGGCCAGAATGCGCTGCAGCGTGCGGCGGTGCATCTTCAGGCGACGCGCGGTTTCCGACACGTTGCGATCGCACAGCTCATAGACACGCTGGATATGCTCCCAGCGCACACGATCGGCCGACATCGGTTCCGGCGGTGCTTCCGGGCGTGTGCTGCCATCGGCCGAAAGGGCGCGCACGATGTCTTCCGGATCGGCCGGCTTGGCCAGATAGTCGATGGCGCCGGCCTTAACCGCCGCCACCGCCGTGGCGAGGTTGCCATAGCCGGTGAGCATGACGATGCGCACATCCGGGCTCATCGCGCGCAGTTCCGTGACGAGATCCAGCCCGTTCCCGTCTTCCAGCCGCATGTCCACAACGGCGTGGCCGGGTTTCAGCCGGGCGGCTTCCATGCGCGCTTCCGAAATGCTGCCAACCGATGTCACATCGAACCCCTTGCGGGCCAGCAGCACCGAAAGCCGTTGCCGGAACGGGGCATCATCATCCACCAGCAGCAGCGGCCGGTTCACGCTTTCAGCCTGTGTGGCCATGCTCAGGGCTCCTCTCGATCCGCTTCGGGGTCAATAACCTCAAACTCTTCTCTTGGCCAGCGCACGTCCACCCTGGCCCCGCCTTCCGGCCGGTTGGAGAACGACAGCCGCCCGCCGGTACGTTCGATCAGGGTGGTGGCGATGAACACGCCCAATCCCGTGGAATCGGATTTGGACCGGGATGGCCCCAGCATCGGTTCGCCCAGCCGTGGCAGCAGATCGGGCGGGAAACCGAAGCCATCATCCAGCACCACAACCCGGATTTCCGATGCCGTCACGATGGTTTCCAGTCGCACCTCCGTGCCGGCATGCCGCACCGCGTTGGACACCAGATTGTTCAGTGCATGCAGCAATTCCGGCGAGCGTTGCACCATGGGTTGCCCGGCGGCGGTGATCACCCGCACCGGCACGCGCGCCGGCTTCACGCTTTCGGCCACTTCGTGCAGCAGCAGATCAAGGCCCAGCACCGCGAACGGGTCTTCGGCCTCGGCCCGCGTGGAAAGCTCCTTCATGATGCGGCGGCTGCGGGCGGCCTCGGCGGCGAGCAGGCGGATATCCTCCCCGAAATCGGGATCATCGCCCAACTGTTCCTCAAGGCTGTGGGCGATCAGCGATATCGATCCCAACGGCCCGCCCAGTTCGTGCGCGGCCGCAGCGGCCAGGCTGCCCAGCGCGTTCATGCGCGCTTCGCGGGTCAACGCCGCTTCGGTGGCCACCAGCGCGCGGGCCCGATCGCGGGCTTCGGCCGATACCATCCACAGATAGACAGCGAGGAAGCCGATGGCGAGGCCATAGGCAAGCACATCGCCCACCCGGTACACCAGCGGGAATTCCGGTGGCGGGCCATTCCATGGCAGCGGCTGTGCCCAGAACCACACGATGGCCAGCACGCCGAAGGCCAGCGCCACCAGCGGCGCCATCTCGCGGGCGGTGAGCAGCGTGGCGGCAATGGTGATCGGCACGATCAGCAGCAGCGCGAAGGGATTGGCCAGACCGCCGGTGAGGAACAGCAGCACGCCGGCCTGGATGAGATCGAAGGCCAGGTGCAGCGACAATTCCCGCCCGGTCATCCGGTCGCTGCGCTCGTACAGGGTCGAAAGCCCGAAGTTGAGGATCACCGAAGCGCCCACCGCCGCCAGCAGGGAACCCCACAGCAACGGGTAACCGAACCACAGGCCCACCACCAGCAAGGTGGTGAACTGGCCGAGGATGGCGATCCAGCGGATGTTGGCGAGCGTGCGGACCCGCACGCCCGGCCGATCAAACGCTTGCGCGGCAATGGAAGGCCGTTCCATGGACATCGCCTAGACGCCCCCGCCGCTGCCAGCCATGCGGCGCATGGTTACAGGCGTTGCCGCCGCCCCGCCAACCCGGCGCGTTGTATATGGCGCCGCCGTCCGGCCAACCCGGCGCGTTGTATATGGCGCCGCCGCCCGGCCAACCCGGCGCGTTGTATGTGGCGCCGCCGCCCGGCCAACCCGGCGCGTTGTATGTGGCGCCGCCGCCCGGCCAACCCGGCGCGTTGTATGTGGCGCCGCCGCCCGGCCCACCCGGCGCACGTTACAGCGATGGTCCCTGCATCTTGCCCGTCTTCTTTTCGGGCACGGTGCTGAACAGTTTGGCGATGTTGGCGGCGCGCGGATCCTCGTTGGCGGCGATGCGCGGGGAAATGCCGCTGTTGTCGGCCAGATCGGGATTGGCGCCGGCATCCAGCAGCGCCTTGGCCAGCGCATAATCGCGGGCCTGCACCACCTTCAGCAACGCCGTTTCACCCAGCCGGTTCTGCAGGTTCACCTGCGCCTTCAGGCGGATGAGGGTGGTGACGCCTTCACTCCAGCGGGTGAGGGAGGCCAGGATCAGCGGGGTGTTGCCCTCCCGGTCCTTCAGGTTGAGATTGGCGCCCTTCTGGTACAGCAGGCCCAGCCAGCCAAGATCGCCGCGCCGGGTGACGATGTGCACCGCCGCTTCCCCGGTGTCGCCGTCGCGGGCATTGACCACCGTGCTGCCCGGCTTGTCGGCCAGTTCGATGGCGGTGTTCACCTCGCGCTCTTTCACGGCCTTCATGAAATTGTAGCTGTCGGAAAACTGCGCCGCCGCCGGCCCCGCCAAACCCTGGCTCAGCGCCAGCGCCATCAATGCCACGGCCAAGTGCCTCATCATCGACAAGCGACTACCTTTCCCACTATGCGTCCAAGCATGATCACGCATAGCCAGTCGAGCGCCTCATGAACAGCACCCAGAATGGTGGCCGGCGCCGGACTGCCCCGGACGCGCGGCGTGCCGGCAGCGCCCGGCTGTGGCTGGTGCTGGGGGTGGCGGTGGCGATTGCCGCGGTACTGGGCTGGATGCGCTTTGCCACGCCGCCCGTGCCGCAGGGCAATCTGGCCGGCGCCGCGCTGGGCGGCCCGTTCACGCTCACCGATCAGGATGGCCGCACCGTGCGCGAGCGTGATTTTGCCGGGCGCTGGCGGCTGGTCTATTTCGGTTATGCCTTCTGCCCCGATATCTGCCCCACCGATCTGGCCTTCATTGGTCGCGGGCTGAAGGCGTTCGAGGCGCAGGATGCCCGGCTGGGCGCGAAGGTGGCGCCGATCTTCATCACCATCGATCCCGCCCGCGATACGCCCGCCGCCATCAAGCCGTTCGTTGCCGCCTTCCATCCCCGGTTGGTGGGCCTGACCGGCACGCCAGCGCAGATCGATGCCGTGGCGAAAGCCTTTGGTGTCTATGCGAAGAAGGTGGATACCGGTGATCCCGAAAATTATCTCATGGATCACAGCGCCATGGTCTATCTGTTCGATCCTGATGGCAAGCCGGTGGCCTTCCTGCCGCACCAGGGCCTGACGGCCGAGGCGGTCACCAGTTTGCTGGCCACCCATGTCCGTTAAGCCGTTCTGGGAAACCACGCCGCTGCACCGCATGAGCCGGGAGCAGTGGGAGAGCATCTGCGACGGTTGCGGCAAATGCTGCGTGCACAAGCTGGAAGACGAAGAGACGAACGAGATCTTCCCCACCAATGTCTGCTGTCGCCTGCTGGATACCGCCACGGCGCGCTGCAGCGATTATCGCAACCGCAAGGCACTGGTGCCGGAATGCGTGCGGCTGACCCCCAGCCGGCTGGACGATATCGACTGGCTGCCCGAAAGCTGTTCCTATCTGCGCGTGCATCGCGGCCAGGGGCTGGCGCCGTGGCATCACCTGATCACCGGTGATCGCATGTCCATCCACCGCGCCGGGCAATCGGTGGCCGGCAAGGTGATTTCGGAAGATCACGCCGGTGATCTGGAAGACCATATCATCGACAAGCCGCTCTAGACCTTCAAGAGGCCGCGATGCTGCGCTGGCGCCGCCCCACCCTTCCGGATGAACTGCTGATCGATGGCCGCCGCGTGCCGGTGCTGGCCACGCGCCGCGCCGGCGCGCGCACCGTGCGCCTGAAGGCCAATGCCATATCCGGCTGCATCGAACTCAGCCTGCCGCCCCGCGGCGGCGAGGACGCAGCGGTTACCCTGCTGAAATCCCATCACGGCTGGCTGGCGGCGCGGGTGGCCGGCTGGCCGCGGCCGATGCCGTTCGCGCCGGGCGCCAGCATCACCGTTGATGGCCAGCCGGTGCTGATCGATTGGCAGGCAGGCCATCCGCGCACGCCCCGGCTGGCTGCCGGGCGGTTGCAGCTGGGCGGGCCGCTGGAATCCCTGCCCGGCCGCATCGAACGTTGGTTGAAGGCCCGCGCCCGTGCCGATCTGGCCGAACAGACGCTGCGGCTGGCCGCCGTGGTGGGCAGGCCGGTGGCGCGGGTGGCGATTGCCGATCCGTCCAGCCGCTGGGGCAGTTGCGCCGGCTGGAACCGCCCGGAAGGCGCCCGCATCGGCTACAGCTGGCGGCTGATCCTGGCGCCGACGTGGGTGCGCACCTCGATCGTGGCGCACGAGGTGGCGCATCTTGTTCACCCCAACCACTCACCGGCGTTCCATGCGCTCAACCGGCAGCTTGATCCCCGCGCCAGCGAGGCGCGGCGCTGGCTCGCCCGCCATGGCGCCGCGCTGCACTGGGTTGGGCGCGAGGGCTAGCTGCGCCTCACCAACCGCACTGCTGGCCCTTGTTCTGCTGCTTCAGCCACGCGTGCAGCGGCGCGAAATAGGCCAGCATGGCCTTGCCGCTCATCTGGTCGCTGCCCGTGAAGGCCTTCAGCGCTTCTGGCCACGGTTTGGCCATGCCCATTTCCAGCATCGCGTTCAGCTTGGCGCCCACCGCCTTGTCGCCATAGACGGAACAGCGGTGCAGCGGGCCTTTCCAGCCAGCCTGCTTGCAGGCCGCTTCATAGAACTGGAACTGCAGGATGCGCGCCAGGAAATAGCGGGCATAGGGCGTGTTGCCGGGGATGTGATACTTGGCGCCGGGATCGAAGGCATCGGCCGGGCGCTCGCCGGGGGGCACGATCCCCTGATAGCGGAGGCGCAAGTCCGTCCACGCCTTGTTGTAATCGGCGGGCCTGGTTTCGCCGGAAAACACGCCCCAGCGCCATTTGTCGACCAGTGCCGTCCACGGCATGCCGGGCACCTTCTCCATCGCCTGTCGCAACAGCAGGCCAATGTCACGGCTGGCATCGGGCACCTTTTCGGCGCCCAGAAGGCCCACCTTCACCAGATATTCCGGCGTGACATTCAACGCTGCCCAATCCCCGATGGCCTCGTGGAATCCATCGTTGGCGCTGTTCAGGTAGAGATAGGGCTGCTTGTTGTAGGCGCGCTGATAATAATTATGGCCCAGCTCGTGGTGGATGGTCACGAAGTCGGTGGCATTGACCTTTATGCACATCTTGATGCGCAGATCATCCTTGTTGTCGAGGTCCCAGGCGCTGGCATGGCACACCACCTCGCGGTCGGCGGGCTTGGTGAACTGGCTGCGCTTCCAGAATGTGTCGGGCAGCGGCGCGAAGCCCAGCGAGGAATAGAAATTCTCGCCATGGCGAACCATCTCCAGCGGGCCGGCGTTCTTCGACACCAACAGCTCGCCGATGTCATAACCAACATCGCCGGCGCCCTTGGGCGCCACCACGTCATAGATGCTGTCCCACTGCTGCGCCCACATGTTGCCCAGCAGATCGGCCCTGATCGGCCCGGTCTTAGGCTGCACGGCATCGCCATATTTCGCATTCAACTGCGTGCGCGTGTAGCAATGGAGATCGGTGTAGAGCGGCATCACCTCGGCCAGCAGGCGATCGACCAGCCTTTCAAAATCCGCCGCCGGCATGTCGTATCCGGCGCGCCACATCGCGCCGGTGTCGGCAAAGCCCAGCTCCTTCGCCCCGGCGTTGGCGATCTCGACCAGCCTTGCATAATCGGCGGCCATCGGCGTGCCGACCTTGTGCCAGCTTTCCCACATTTCCTTCAGCACCTTGGGGTCACGCTCCGTGCCCATCAGCGCCTCGATGTCGTTGCCGCCGGTTTCCTGGCCGCGCACCGTGCCCTTGCCCTTGCCGTAGGTGGATTGCAGGCGGGTGGCGATCTCGGCCAGTTCCTGGGCGGCGCCCGGCGTGTCGGGCGCGGGCAGCACGATGGCCTGACGCAGCAGGAACAGCTTGCGCGCGGTATCGGCATCCAGGCCGGTCACGTTGTTGAACCGCGCCGCTTCCTTGGCCAGCTTCACCTGCAACAGCGTGCCTTCGGCGCCGGCATCGGCAGCCATGGCGTCGGTATCGTCGGTGATGTGCGTGGCGTTCACCTAGAACACCCGCTGTGCCTTGTCGCTGTAGGCCGAAAGCTGGGCTTCGGCGTCGGCAACGAAGGCCTTGGCCTCGGCCACCGTGGGTTGGGCGGGAGCAGGTTCGGCGGCGTGGGCGGTTGCCGGCAGCAGCAGCGCTGCGGCCAGTGCGATGTGCGAGATGTTCATGGCAATGCTCCCCTCAATATCCATGCCCCAACCACGCGGCGATGGCGGTGCCGAAATCCGCTTTGGTCACCGCGCTCATGTGGTTGCCCGGGATTTCCACCAGCGCCGCGTTTGGCAGCGCCAGCGCCAGATCGGCCGCGGAACCATTGTCGCGGTCATCCACCCCGCACAGTACCAGGCAGCGCGTGTCCAGCGTGTGCAGCACATCGGCCGGCGTTGATTGCTGGCTGTTCAGCAGCAGGCGCACGGCGGCGGTGTCCACCTTGTTCTGCTTCATGAAGGCGGCGGCAAAGGCTTCCGGGCTGCCGGCGGGCCAGCCGTCCGGCCGGTCGATCACCCGGCGAAAGAAATCGGCGCGTCGGGTGCCACCGGTGATGCCTTCCAGGCCCATCCCGGCCAAGATGGCGCGCGCCGGCTGCATGCCGCGCGCCAGCAGCCGCACCAAGGTGCGTGCGCCCAGCGAATAACCGGCAAGATCGAAATCGGTCAGGCCCAGCTGCGCCACCAGCGCCTCGATATCCAGCGCCAGCACATCGGGCGGATAGGCGGCCAGATCGTGCGGGGCGGCGCTTTGGCCGTGGGCACGGAAATCCGGCATGATTGCCCGGAAACCGGCGCCGGCAATCTCGGCCGCCGCGCCGAACTTGCGCCAGTTCATCTCGCCCGATGAAAACAGCCCATGCAGCAGGATGATCGGGCGGCCCTCGCCGATTTCGGCCACGGCCAGATCGGCGCCATCGAAACCGCGATAACGGCCGGCCAGCATCAGCCGGCTCGGCCCGCCCGCGCCGCGGTGACGGCTTCCTTCAGCCGATCAAAGCCCACGGCGCCGGACAGGATGCGATCACCAACCACGTAACTGGGTGTGCCGGTCAGGCCCAGTTCGCGGCCCAGCATCAGGTTGCGATCAATCTCCGCCTTCAGGCTGGCGTTCTGCAGATCGGCCGTGGTGCGATCCTGGTTCAGGCCCACGCCCTTCACGATGCCCATGGTGCGGGCCAGGCTCACCCGGCCGGGGCTGGCGAACATGGCATCGTGGAACTTCACGTAACCACCCTGCTGCGCGGCCGAAAGGCTGGCCATTGCTGCTTCCGTGCTGGCCGGGGACAGCACGGGGAAATCGCGATAGATCACCATCAGCTTGGGATCCTCGCGCAGCAGCCGCGCCACGTCCTGGCTGCCCTGCCGGCAATAGGGGCAGGCATAATCGAAGAACACCACCAGCTTCACGTCGCCGTTGGGATTGCCGGCCACTGTGCCGGGGAACGGTTTTTCGATGGCCGCACGGTTGGCGGCCAGCGCTTTGCGCGCTTCGGACTGTTCCAGCCGCGCCACGGCTTCGGGGATGATTTCGGGGTGGTTCAGGATGTAATCGCGAACGATGGCCTCGATTTCCGCCCGGCCCGGCCGGTTGGCGGCCTGGCCCTGGGCGATGGCGGCGCCCGCACCCACACCAATGCCCGCAATGGCCAGCGCCACTCCGGCTGCCATGCTCAGCCGCCGCTGCCAGAAATTGGCCATTGTTACCTCTTCTTCTTTTTCTGCTGTTCCAGCGCGTCGCCGGCCACCATCATGATGTCATCCGCCCGGATAAAGTCAGGCGAGCCTGCCGGCAAGGCGGCGCGTGCCAACCGGGCATTCATCATGGCGCCCATGGCATTGCCTTCAAGGCTGAAACGTTCGGCGGCGGCCAGCGCGGCACGCGGCTTGTCCCCGCGCCGGTCATAAATCACGCCAAGCTGGTACCAGGTGAAGGGATTTTCCCGATCCAGCGCCACCGATTTCTTCAACAGCGGCTCGGCCTCGGTCTGCAGGGCCGGCGTTTCGCTGGAAACCAGCGCATGCCCCAGCAGCGTGAGGATCATCGGTTCGAACGGCGCCCGATCGGCGGCGTGGCGCAGCACCGGGATGGCATCATCAACCTTGCCGGATTCCAGCAGGATCTGGCCCTGCAATTCCAGGAAGAAGGGATCGTCCGGCGCCTTTGCCACCAGTTGTGCGGCGTTGGCCATCGCCTGATCCGGATAGCCCGAACGGTGCCAGGCATAGGCGCGGGCATAGAGCGCGGCCGGCGTGTTCACCCCATCGGGATATTTCTGCATGACGATGCGCGGTTCCTCGACGAAACCGATCAGCTTGCCCTTGATCCGCTCGAACCGGGCCTGCAGCCGCGGATCAGCCGGTTTGTTCCAGGCTGCATCCTTCTCGTACACGGCCAGCAGGTTGCTGATGCGCGTGCCCGACAGCGGGTGGGTGCGCACATATTCGTTGTTCTGCGGGATCGCGAGGCGGAACTCCTGGTTCTGCAACTTCTTGAAGAAATCGATGGAGCCGCGGCCCGAAATGCCGGCCTTCGAAAGAAACACCGCGCCGGCCTGATCGGTGCGGCTTTCCTGATCGCGGGTGAAGGCGAGGAACTTGCCCATCGCCGCCGTCTGCCCCATGCCAAGGATGGCCATGCCGGCCTCGCCGGCGCCGGCGGCCATCGCGGCCACCGCACCGATCAGCGACAGGATGGAAATGCGGCTGGCCGGGCCGGCGCCTTCGTTGAACCGCACGTTGTGGCCGGCCGCGATATGGCCCAGTTCGTGGGCGATCACGCCCTGCAGTTCGTTCACATTGTCGGCCGCGATGATCAGGCCCGAATGGATGAACACATTCTGGCCGCCGGTCACGAAGGCGTTGATGCTGTTGTCCCCCACCAGGATGAAGTGGACGTTGTTCGGCTCAAGCCCGGCCGCCAGCACGAGATCGCGGCTGATGTCACGAAAAAATGCCTCGGTTTCCGCATCGCGCAGGATCGACTGCGCCACCGCCGGACCCGGCAACAGGGTGAGCAGAATCGCCAGCAAGGCAAGAAATGCGCGCACGGTCACCCCCTTTGCCTAGCATAGTTGAACTGGCGGTGAAGGGGCCGCCCTGTCGCGCCAGAGGCTGCGCGCCACGGGCCGCGCGCCCTATGCTGCCCGCAGTGCCCGCGCCCGGCGCCGCTGCACCGATGATCCCAGCCCCAGTGCCTCGCGATACTTGGCCACGGTGCGCCGGGCGATGTCGAAACCCTCGGCCTCCAGCAGCTCCACCAGTCTGTCGTCGGACAGCACATCATCGCCTTCAGCTGCGATCAGCCTGGCGATGCGGTCCTTCACGGCCAGCGCCGACGCGGCCTCGCCATCGCCGGATGCGACGCCTGAGGTGAAGAAATATTTCAGCTCGAACAGGCCGCGTTCGCACAGCAGATACTTGTTGCTGGTCACGCGGCTGATGGTCGATTCATGCATCTCCACCAGATCCGCCACCTGCCGCAGGGTCAGCGGCTTCAACTGGCTCACGCCCACCTCGAAGAAGCCCTGCTGCAGCCGCACGATTTCGGTGGAAACCCGCACGATGGTGCGGGCGCGCTGATCCAGCGCCTTCAGCAGCCAGTTGGCGCTGGACACACATTCGTTCAGGAAGCTGTGGGTGGTCTTGTCTGCGCCGTTTGCCAGTTCGGCATGATAGTCGCGATCGATGATCAGGCGCGGCAGAGTCGCCTGGTTGAGGCTGATCTGCCAGCCGTCGGCCCCGCGCACCACGAACACATCGGGCACCACGGGTGTGGCGGTATCGGCGGCATGGCGCAGGCCGGGCTTGGGATCATAGGATTTCAGCTCGCGGATCATGTCCACGATGTCGTCCCGATCCACCCGGCACAGGCGCATCAGGCCGTTCATGTCCCCACGCGCCACCAGATCGAGGTTCAGCAGCAGCTTGTGCATCGCCGGATCGCAGCGATCGGCAGCGCGGGCCTGGGCGATCAGGCATTCCGACAGGCTGCGCGCGGCAACGCCCACCGGATCGAACATCTGCACCTGCAGCAGAACCGCCTCGCACCTGGCAGGCGAAACATCCAGCCGATCGGCAATCTCGTCGATCGGTTCGGCCAGATAACCGCACTCGTCCAGCCCATCGATGATGAAGCGCGCGATGGCCAGATCAAGTCCCTCGAAGGTGGTGGTGGCCTGCCGTTCCAGCACCTCGGCCAGCGTCTCGCCGCCGCTGGCGATGCGGTCGAAATCGAAGCCGTCGTCTTCGCTGCCGCCGGCACTGGCGCGCTCGCCCCAATCAGCCGGCTGGTCTGACGCGCAGTCGTGATGGAAACGCTCGCCGGTGTAATCGGCTTCCAGCGGCGCGCCGCTTTCCGGCAGGCCATCCTTCAACAGTTGCTCCAGCCCGGTGCTGGTCACGTCCTCGATGGCCGTGACAGGCTCGGGCGCGGCATCGACGCCGCCCACCACCACGGGCTCCGGCGGATCGGCCGCGTCGCCGGCAGCGAGCAGCGGGTTGCGTTCCAGTTCCTCACCGATCCAGCCTTCCAGCTCGACATTGGTGAGCGTGAGCAGCTTGATGGCCAGCTGCAGCTGGGGCGTCATCACCAGCTGCTGTGATTGCCTCAGTTCAAGGCGCGGCCCCAGGGCCATCTCAGATGGTCCGGCTTGCCCGCATCACAGGCTGAAATCCTCGCCCAGATAGACGCGGCGCACGGTTTCATCGGCCACCAGTGCTTCGGGCGTGCCTTCGAACAGCACCCGGCCATCATAGATGATGCAGGCGCGGTTCACGATTTCCAGCGTTTCGCGCACGTTGTGATCGGTGATCAGCACGCCGATG
>JALOSK010000258.1 GCA_025458465.1 Sandarakinorhabdus sp.
GACAAGGCCAGCGACGAGAACGAGCGGCAATATTTCGTGATGGAGGATGGCAGCGGCGTGCGGGTCGGCTTCACCCAGATTGCCGGCCTGGTGGCGCGGCGGATCATGAAGTGGGTGGATGTCGGCCAGATGCTGAAGGTGGGCGAACGTTTTGGCCTGATCCGCTTTGGCAGCCGCGTCGATGTTTTCCTGCCGGCCGGCTATGTGCCGGCGGTGGCCGTGGGGCAGCGGGCGATTGCCGGCGAGACCGTGCTGGCGGTGAAGGGCCGTGCCGCCTTCGATGGTGCGCAGGCGCAATGATGATGACAGCCGCCTGATGGCTGGTCGAGACCTGCCGCGGCGCCGGGGCATTCCCCTGCGGGCGCTGATTCCCAACGCCGTGACCGTGCTGGCCCTGTGCTTCGGGCTGACCGGCGTGCGCTTTGCCATTGGCGGCGAATGGGAAAAGGCGGTGGGCGCGATCCTGGTGGCCGGGGTGCTGGACGGCATCGATGGGCGCATCGCCCGCCTGTTGAAGGGGGCCAGCCGTTTTGGCGCCGAACTTGATTCGCTGTCGGATGTGACGGCGTTTGGCGTGGCGCCCACGCTGATCCTCTATCTGTGGGCGCTGCAGCACCTGCCCGGCCGGCTGGGTTGGGTGATTGCGCTGTCGCACGCGATTGCCTGTGCCCTGCGCCTTGCACGCTTCAATGCGCAGATCGATGCCGCCGATCAGCCGCACAAGAAGGCCGGCTTCCTGACCGGCATTCCCGCGCCCGTTGGGGCAGGCCTCACGCTCACCCCGCTGTTCCTGCATTTCTGGCTGGCGCCGGCGTTCCTGGATGATCTGACGGTGCGTGCCACCATCGTGGCCGTCACCACGCCCATCGTTGCATTCCTGATGGTGTCCAGCCTGCCCAGCTTTGCCTGGGGATCGTTGCGGCTGCGCCCGGCATGGCGGCTGCCCATGCTGGCCGGCGTCGGCCTGTTCGCCGGAGCGCTGTTCACCAATCCGTGGGCCACGCTCACCCTGTTGTGCGCCTGTTATGCCGCAACCCTGCCCCTGGCGGTGCGGGCTTATGCCCGCGTGAAGGGGCGTGAGGCTGCCCGCCTCGCCACGGGCGCTTCAGACGGCATCCAGCCGCCAGCCTGAGACAGGTCACCGGTCAGGGCGCCTTCCAGCCGGTCACGCGCATCGTCCAGCATCCGCACCACATGGGCCCAGGCGGCAAGACAGGCCACCAGCATCAGCAGCATTGCGATCATCTGTTCCTCCTGCGCCCGAATCGGCGGTTTGTTCCGTTTCTGTTCACCATGTATGTTCCCATGATGTTCACGCCGTCAAGCCGGTTTCCCAAGCCCCTTTCCCGCATGGCGGCTGGGCGTTATGAACGGTCTGTCATGCAGCCGCCGGGGAGGGCGGCGCCGCTGGGGAGGAACACAAGATGCACGGAACCATGCAGGATTGGCCGCTGCTGGTCTGGAAGCTGATCGATCACGCCGCCATCTATCATCCAACGCGCGAGATCGTGTCCCTGAGCTGCGAAGGCCCCAAGCATCGCACCAACTGGGCGACGGTGCGTGGCCGCGCGCGGCAGGTGGCGGGTGCGCTGCGGCGGCTGGGCATGCAGCCAGAGGACCGGATCGCCACGCTGGCCTGGAACACGTGGCGGCACGTCGAAAGCTGGTATGGCATTTCCGGGATGGGCGGCGTGGCCCACACCATCAACCCGCGCCTGTTCGAGGAGCAGATCACCTATATCGCCAACCACGCCGAAGATCGGGTGCTGTTCTTCGATCTCACCTTCGTGAAGCTGGTCGAGAAACTGGCGCCGCAGTTCAAGACGATCGAACATTATGTGCTGCTCACCGATCGGGCGCACATGCCCGCCGAAACCAGCCTGAACCTGCTCTGTTACGAAGATCTGCTTGCGGCCGAAAGCGTCGATGAACCGTGGGCCGAGGTGCCGGAAACCGCGCCGGCCGGCCTGTGCTATACCAGCGGCACCACCGGCCATCCCAAGGGCGTGCAATACAGCCATCGATCCAACGTGCTGCATGCGATGGCGGCCTGTGCCACCGATGTGTTCGCGATGGGCGCGCGCACCGTGGTGCTGCCGATCGCGCCCATGTATCACGCCAACGCCTGGTCCATCCCCTACACGGCGGCCTGTGCCGGCGCGAAGCTGGTGATGAACGGCCCGAATTTCGATCCGCCGACGCTGCACAAGTTGATTGTCGAGGAAGATGTGGACCTGGCGCTGGCCGTGCCGACCATCTGGCTGGGCATGATGCAGCATCTGGAAAAGACCGGCGAAACCCTTGGAAAGCTGAACCGAACGGCCATTGGCGGTTCGGCGGTGCCGCGCGCGATGATCGAGACTTACGACAAGCTTGGCGTGCGCGTGCTGCAGTTGTGGGGGATGACGGAAATGTCCCCGCTGGGCACCGTTGGCACTGGCGTTCCGGAAACGGATGCAATGCCTTATGGCGATCAGCTGAACATCCGTGTGAAACAGGGGCGTGGCCTGTTCGGGGTCGAGATGAAGATCGTTGACGACGATGGCAAGGAACTGCCGCGCGATGGCAAGGCGTTCGGCCGCCTGCTGGTGCGCGGGCCGTGGATTGTCGGCAGCTATTTCAAGGGCGACGGCGCCAGTGCGTTCGAGGGTGGCTGGTTCGACACGGGCGACGTGGCGACGCTGGATCCGCTGGGCTACATGCAGATCGTCGACCGCGCCAAGGATGTGATCAAGTCCGGCGGCGAGTGGGTGTCGTCCATCGATCTCGAAAATGTCGCCGTGGGCGCGCCGGGCGTGGCTGAAGCCTGCGTGATCGGCGTGCACCATCCCAAATGGGACGAACGGCCGCTGCTGCTGGTGGTGCCCAAGGATGGCGCCACCGTCACCAAGGAAAGCGTGCTGGCCTATCTGGATGGCCGCATCGCCAAATGGTGGACGCCCGATGATGTGCTGGTGGTGCCCAGCCTGCCGCACACCGCGACCGGCAAGCTGTTGAAGACGGCGCTGCGTGACCAGTATCGGGATTACAAGCTGCCCACCGCCTGATGGCGGGCTTCGGGGGCAGGCAAGGGGGGCAGCGATGGCGCGAATGATCCTGTTGGTGCCGGCGTTGCTGCTGGCCGGCTGCGCCACGCGGCCCGACGCGCCGTCT
Organism: Sandarakinorhabdus sp.; assembly: GCA_025458465.1. Taxonomy (GTDB): domain Bacteria; phylum Pseudomonadota; class Alphaproteobacteria; order Sphingomonadales; family Sphingomonadaceae; genus Sandarakinorhabdus. The sequence continues at coordinate 3,154 of JALOSK010000258.1, forward strand.
TATGAAGCCCCCACACTGGCGCGTGCGGCCATCGTTTCGGCGGCAGACGATGACGGCACGCCGCTTGGCGATCCGCCGCCGGTGCGCCAGGTGGGCAAGCGGCACGATGTGCTGCTGCTGTCGGGCGGTGGTTCGGTGGGCGCCTTCGGGGCCGGGGTGCTGGTGGGCTGGAGCGAGGCCGGCACTCGCCCGCAGTTCGATGTGGTCACCGGCATCTCCACCGGCGCGCTGATGGCGACGCTGGCCTTTCTGGGGCCATCGCGGGATGCCGATCTGGCCCGTGCCTACACGCAGGTGACCAACAAGGACGTGATGAAGCGGCGCGGCATCATCGGCTTTGCCAAGCG
>JALOSK010000029.1 GCA_025458465.1 Sandarakinorhabdus sp.
TCGCCATTGGAGCAGACCGCATCGAAGCGGCCCGACCAGCCATCGGCGCAGCGCACGCCCGTCACACGGCCGCTGTCGGCCATGATGGCCTCCACCTTGCTGCCCATGCGCACCTGGCCGCCGATATCCTCGAACAGCTTCACCAGGCCGCGCACCAGCGCGTGGGTGCCGCCGCGCGGAAACCACACGCCCCACTTCTTTTCCAGCGCGTGGATGAGGGCATAGACGCTGGACGTCTTGAACGGGTTGCCACCCACCAGCAGCGTGTGGAAGCTGAAGGCCTGGCGCAGGCGATCATCCTCGATATGGCGGGCCACCATCGAATAGACCGAACGGAACGCCTCATAACGCATCAGCTGCGGCGCGGCCTTCAGCATCGACTTGAAATCGAGGAAGGCTTCGTGGCCAAGCTTCTGGTAACCCTCGCGGAACACGTTATCCGAAAACTCGAGGAACTTCTTGTAGCCGGCAACATCCTTGGGGTTGAAGGCCTCGATCTGCTTGAACAGTTCGGCTTCATCGTTCGAATAATCGAACACCGAGCCATCTTCCCACAGCAGGCGGTAGAAGGGCGCGACCGAGATCAGCTCGACATAATCGGACAGCTTGCGGCCCGACAGCGCGAACAATTCCTCAAGGCAGGTCGGATCGGTGATGACGGTGGGGCCGGCATCGAACTTGAAGCCGTCATCCTCGAACACATAGGCGCGGCCACCCGGCTTGTCGCGGGCTTCGATCAGGGTTGTCTGGATGCCGGCGCTTTGCAGGCGAATGGCAAGCGCAAGGCCGCCAAAGCCGGAACCGATCACTGCTGCAGTCGTCATTTGATCCCCAGTTCATATTTGACCAGCGTGCCCAGCGCCCGCATCGGCGGGATGGGCGGCCGGCCCGAAAACACCTTCGGCCAGTCGTTCCAGCGATTGTCGGCGGCATAGAGCCGACCGACAAGATCGTCCGGATGTTCGTAGAAACGTTCCAGAATCGTGCGCCGTTCCTCGTCCTGCGCGGCCAGGAACAGCATGCGATTGAGGATGCGATACATGCCGCGGCTGTTCCACACACGCACCGCATGGTCGCGGCAGGCGCGGTGGATGGTCGCGGCATCGAAACTGGGCAGGCTGGCCACCATGTCGGCCATGCGCACGGCATCGGGGAAGCTGTAGCCGGTCACCGGGTGGAACAGGCCGGCGGCCAGCCCCACGCGCGCCACACCGGGGGCGCCTTCATCCAGGAAGGCGCTGATGTCGCCACCGATGGCCAGCGGCAGGATGCCGGCCTCTTCGCGCACCACGCGGGTGATCGTCCAGCCCTGCGCGAGTGCATAATCGGCGATGTGCTGGCGCAGCAGATCGGGCGCCAGATCGCGGCCATCGGAGAAATAGGTATCCTCGATCAGCACGTGGCGCGGGCCATAGGGAAGCGTGTAGACGAACCGATAGCCGTCGTGCTGCGGGACGGTTGCGTCCATGATGATCGGGCCGGCAAGGCCATGATCTTCGGCCAGTTCAACCTCCTGGCCCAGGAATTTCTGCCAGCGCAGATCAAGCGCGCCGGTTTTCTTCTGGCCGCGCCCGTCGATCACGGCGCCGGCGCTGATCACCCGCTGATCGGCCAGCGTGACACTGTTTGCGTCCAGCGCCACCACCGGCACACCGGTGAGGATGCGATCGGCCGGCACGGCATCGGCCACGGCGCGGGCCAGCATGTCGGAATTGCTGCTGCCATAGCCCACGTTCAACGTGCGGGCATGGCGGGGAAAGCGGACCGAGTAACAATCCCAGCGGTGCGCAAACAGCGGCTGGGTCCAGCGGCGCTGTTCTTCATTGATATCAAGGCCAAAGCTGGACCAGGTGTGATCACCGCCGATCTGTGGCCCGGCTTCCACGATGGCGACGCGCAGTTCGGGACGCAGCTGCGCCAGCCGCAGCGCAATCAGGCCGTTGGCCAGGCCCCCACCGGCCAGCACGAGATCATAATCGGGCGTCACGCCTGCGCTGTTAGCCGGCATGGGCGCGGCGGGAAAGGGGCAGGAATGTCGCCATCGGCGCCGCAGGGCGCCGGCCGGCGCGGCATCCGTGGCGATTGCGCCGGGCGCTGCGCTTGCGTATCGCTGCTCCGCACGGGACGGGAGAGCCACGAGATGAACGCGCCGATCAGCAACCAGGATTTCATTCCGGCCGATCTGCCGGAACCCACGTTCCGCGATCTGGCCCACCTGCCGGGCATGGAACCGGTGCGCTTCAAGTTGCTGCGCACGTTGAAGTTCCTTGCCAACCCGCTGGGGAAAAGCCGCGAACTGGTGGCGCAATATGGCAACATCTTCCGCCGGCAGGATCTGGGCGGCTGGGGCGTCTCGCTGATCGGGCCGGAAGCCAATGAAATGGTGCTGTTCAACAAGGACAAGGTGTTTTCCAGCGATCTGGGCTGGACGCCGATCCTGCACCTGTTGTTCCCGCGCGGCCTGATGCTGATGGATTTCGAGGAGCATCGCATCCACCGCAAGACGCTCTCGGTCGCCTTCAAGACCGAACCGATGCGCCATTATTTCGCCCAGCTGGACGAAGGCATCACCCGCGGGCTGGCCAAATGGCCCAGGGGCGCCAGCTTCAAATTCTATCCGACGATCAAGGCGCTCACCCTCGATCTGGCCGCCACCAGCTTCCTGGGCGTGCCGTGGGGGCCGGAAGCACAGAAGATCAACAAGGCCTTCTGCGACATGGTGGCGGCTTCGGTGGCGGTGATCCGCAAGCCGCTGCCCTTCACCGCCATGAAGCGCGGCGTGGACGGCCGCGCCTTCATGAGCGCCTATTTCGCCCGCGAGATCCCCAAGCGGCGCGGCCAGACCGGAGACGACATCTTCACGCAGGTGTGCAACGCCACCAACGAAAGCGGCGAGTTGCTGACCGATCAGGAAATCATCGACCACATGAATTTCCTGATGATGGCAGCGCACGACACCACCACATCGTCGATCTCGTCGATCGCCTGGTGCCTGGCCAAGCACCCGGAATGGCAGGACAGGATCCGCGAGGAGATCGCCGGCATCCGCGCCCGCCACGGCGCCCTGAGCTATGAAACGCTGGGCGAGATGAACGTCACGGAAATGGTGTTCAAGGAGGCCATGCGGCTGATCCCGCCGGTGCCATCGATGCCGCGCCGGGCGCTGCGTGACTTCACCTTCGGCAACCATGTGGTGCCGGCCGGCGCGCACATCGGCATCAACCAGATGATGACGCACCGCCTGCCCGAATATTGGCCCAACCCCGAACAGTATGATCCCACCCGCTTCACGCCGGAAAACAGCCGCGGCCGCCACAAATATGCCTGGGTGCCGTTCGGCGGCGGTGCCCACATGTGCCTGGGCCAGCATTTCGCCTACATGCAGGTGAAGATGTTCTTCTTCGCCCTGCTGGAAGGCCATCGCATCGTCTCCGACACGCCACTGGGCGATGTGGAGAGCGATTTTTCGATGTTCCCCATCCCCAAGCCCAAGGATGGCCTGCCCGTCCGCATCGAAGCCCTGTAATGGCGCGCGTTTCGATGCAGGAGCGCCGCCGGCGCAGCTGGTGGCGCGGGTTGGGCTATGGCCTGCTGGTCGTTTTCGGCCTGCTGGCCGTGCTGTGGGCGGTGTTCGCCACGCCCGACATTCCGGTGGAGCGGCTGAAGGCCAAATATGCCAGTGACGCCAGCCAGTTCGTCGAACTGTCGCCGGGCACCATCATCCATGTTCGGGACGAAGGCCCACGCAGCGGCTTTCCGGTGGTGCTGGTGCATGGCTCCAACGCGTCGCTGCACACATGGGAACCGTGGGTGCAGCGGTTGACCGCGAAGGGCTATCGCGTCGTCACCCTCGATCTGCCGGCGCACGGCCTGTCCGGCCCGACGCCGCAGGGCGATTATACCAACGCCGCCTATGTCCGCATTGTCGAGCAGTTGGTGGACCGTCTGGGCCTCACCCGCTTTGCGCTGGGCGGCAATTCCATGGGCGGCGGCGTGGCGTGGCGCTATGCCGTCCGCCACCCGGATCGGCTGGCCGCGCTGATCCTTGTCGATGCCACCGGGCAGCCGGCGCCGAAAGGCTCCTCCCCGCCGCTGGGCTTCCGGTTGGCGCGGGTGCCGATCGCGCGCGATCTGCTGGCCACCGTCACCCCGCGCGGCCTGATCGACAAGAGCTTCAAGCAGAGCATTTCCAACCAGGCCATTGCCACGCCGGCGATGGTGGACCGCTATTGGGAACTGCTGCTCTATCCCGGCAACCGCCGCGCCACGGTGCAGCGTTTCGGCCAGTATCAGGGCGATGATGGCGCTGCCGGGAAGCTGAAGGCGCTGACCGTGCCGACCCTGTTGCTGTGGGGCCGGGAAGACAGGCTGATCCCGGTATCGGTGGCGGCCTGGTTCAGCCAGCAACTGCCCAACGCCCGCGTCACGCTCCTCGATGGCATCGGCCATATCCCGATGGAGGAAGCCCCCGATCGCAGCCTGGCGCCGGTGCTGGAACTGCTGGGCACCGTGCAACCGACGGTCAGCGCGGCTGAAACACCCCGGCAAAGCGCCTGAGCCAGCCTGCCACACCATCAAAGGCCTGATCGGAAAGGCCGATGAACGCCCGGCGGGCATCGGCCGGATCGGTGCGGCGCACGAACAGGCCGGCTTCCGACAGGCTGCGCACCCAGCGCAGCGCCGTGGTGGTGGGCACGGCGGCCGCCACGCACAGGGATGACACCGGCACGTCCACCCGTTCCATGCGGGCAGCGGCCAGATCCAGCAGCATGTCCCACGCCGGATCGGCGAACAGTTCGGCGGGAAAATGCCGGTCGCGATCGCGGCGCAGGCGGATGAGGCGCCGCACCAGCACTGCATCGATCGGTGCCGGTTCTTCTGCGTCCGCCCTTGCCGCCAGTTCGGCCAGCGCATCGGCAATCCGCCGCGCCTGTTCCGAAAGCGCGCTGATCTGCTGGCTGGCGGCACTGGTCTCGGCGACGCCGGCGACGCCCTCCCCCAGTGCCAGCCGGCAAACGTGGCCCATCATGTCCGGCCCGTCACCGGGCAACAGCCAGGCCTCGCTGCGGTCCAGCCAGCGGGCGGGCGGCGGCGCATCGGTCACGGCAAGGATCAGCGGCAATGCCAGCCGGTCGACAAGCGCTTCGGGCAGGGCCGAATCGGCCGGCAGCAGCGCCAGATCGGCCGCCGGCGGCGGTTCTGACGGATCAAATGGCAGGATTTTCCAGCCTGCGCCGGCCGATGGCCAGTCTCCACCCAGGGCCAGGATGCGACATTCGGTCATTTTCACTCCGCAATGGTGAAAAATCTTGCAATTCCAAGCGACCCCGGCACCAGTTTGGTGGATTCACACCCTGAATCAAGCGCGATTACCCCATACTAATCAAATTGCCGGTCAAGGACGCAAACCCTTGATTGAGCGTGGAAATTAGCATTGCGTTAAGGAATTGCCGGATGGGGGTACAATCCAGGCGTTCCCGCCCGGCCGGACCGGGCGGCGATGGCAGCAGATCAGGCGCCGGGGCACCTGCCCCCGCGCTGGCCATGCTGGTGGGCAACAGCCCGGCCATCGCCGCCATCCGGGCCGAGGTGGACAAGGTGGCCGACAGCGGCGCCTCCGTGCTGATCACGGGGCCATCGGGCAGCGGCAAGGATGTGGTGGCGCGGCTGCTGCACCAGAAAAGCCGGCGTGCGCCGCGCCCGTTCGTGGCGATGAACTGCGCCGCCGTGCCGGCCGATCTGCTGGAATCGGAAATGTTCGGCCACGAACAGGGCGCCTTCACCGGCGCCATCAAGGCCCGCGCCGGCCGGTTCGAGGCTGCGCATGGCGGGACGCTGTTCCTGGATGAAGTGGGTGACATGGCCGCTGCCATGCAGGCCAAGCTGCTGCGCGTGCTGGAAACCCGCGAGGTGGAACGGGTGGGCGGCATGCTGCCGATCCCCGTGGACGTGCGGGTGATTGCGGCGACCAGCATCGATCTGGCCACCGCCATCGCCGATGGCCGCTTCCGCGCCGATCTTCTCTATCGCCTTGATGTGATCCACATCTGCATGCCGCCGCTGGCGCAGCGGCCGGGCGACATTCCGCTGCTGGTCGATCATTTCCTCGCCCAGTCGGGCCATGGCGTGCGTTTCAGCGCGTCTGCAATTGATGCGCTGTGCCGCTGGCCGTGGCCGGGCAACGTGCGCGAACTGCGCAACGTGGTGGAGCGGGCCAGCGTGCATCATGCCGGACAGACGGTGGGCAGTGATGCACTTGCCCGGCTGCTGCGCGGCCCGCAACCGGCCAGCCCCGTGCCGGTGACGCTGACGGACAGGGCAGAAGCACCGCCCGCCGGCCCGCGGCTGGGCCCGGATGGCATCGATCTGAAACAGCTTCTGGCCGATCTGGAACAAGCCTATATCCGCGAGGCGCTCACCCTTTCGGGCGGCACCATCGCCCGCACCGCGCGCCTGCTGGGCCTGCAACGCACCACCCTGATCGAGAAGATGCGGCGGTTTCAGCTGGCGGCGTGATGGCCTCGCTTTCTCGTGACGTCGAACGGGCCTTGGCAAGCCTCTGCCCCGGCAAAGCCGTGGCGCCGGCTTGCCAATCCCGCCGGCCGGCTTCGCGCGAGTCCCTGGCCATTGCTACGCAATGCCCAGCGGCCGCGCATCAGCGATCACCATCCGCCGTCCACAGCGCCACCAGCTGATCGATCTGCTGCTGCGCCGCGCGCGACAGGCCAACGCTGCGTTCCATGGCTGCAAACTGCCGCGTCAGCAGCGCCTGCCGCACCTCGGCCTGCTGCTGCACGCGTTCCAGATCGCGGCTGGCGCGGGCCTGCTGACGGGAAAGGCCATCATTTGCCGCCACCGCGAGCTGGGCGATGCTTTGCAGCCGGTTCGGCCGCGTCGGGCTGGCCCCGGCCGACAGTTCGCGCAGCAGGGTTTCGGCATCGGCAAGCCGTGTGGGTGGCAGATTGGCCAGGCGCGCGGTATCCACCGTGATGCTGCCATCCCGGGCGATGCCCACGCCCAGTTCGGCCAGCGACAGCCCGTTTGCCTCGGGCACCACGGTGCCCACCAGCCGGCCGATGCGCTGGTCCAGCGCGCGGGCGGTGGGATCGTTGGTCAGCGGGCCGGGCTCCTCGCCATCCTGCGCCGGCCGGCGGAAATCGCCGATCAACTGCCGCATGGCCTGCAGCGTGCCAACGAAATCGGCCAGTGCGCCCGATACGGCGCGGCTGTCGCGGCTGGCAGTGATGGCAACATCGGTGGCAGCACGGTTCAGCGTCAGCCGCGCGCCGGGGATCAGATCATCGATGCGGTTGGTGGGCCGGGTGATGGCAATGCCGTCAATGGCAAGATCAGCGTCCACGGCAGCCTGCCCCAGCGTCATCGCTTCGGCGCCCGGCGTGTGGTTGAAGCGCTCCAGCCCCGGAACAGGGGGCAGCAGCGGATCGGGCGGCGGGGTCGGCGCGGCGGAGATGATGAAGCCATTGGCGGCGCCTTCCGGCCCGCGGATCACCAGCGTGGCACTGCCGGCAGAGGTGACGATGCTGGCCGCCAGCCCGCTGCCGGACGCGTTGATGGCCTCTGCCAGCCCGGCCAGGCTGTTGTTTTCCGGCGTGATCGTGATGTTCAGCGATGGCGCCGCGCCGGCACTGAAGCTGAAGCCACCGCCAGCGATGGGCGTGCGCGTGCCGAACAGGATGGACAGCGTGCCGGTGCCCACCGGATCGGATGCGCTGGTCAGTGTTGGCCCGGTCAGCCGCTGGCCAGCGGCGATGCGGTTCACCGTCACCTGGTTGAACAGCGCGCCCGTTGGCCCGCTTCCCACGCGCTCCACCGCCACGGCGGCGTCGCTGCTGGACAGTTGCAGCCCCAGTTCGCCGCCGCGCAGCCGCGTATCAAGCGAGGTGGCGATGCCATTCAGCGCCGCGCGCAGCTGCCCCAGCGCCGAGATGCGGGCCTGCAAGGTTTCGATGCGGCGGGTGAGCGGTGCCTCGCGCGCGGTGCGTTCGGCGCTGACGATGCCATCAACGATGGCCCGGCTGTCCAGCCCGGACCCGGCGCCAAAGGCGGTGAGAGGGTTTGTCGCCATGCGCGTTTATAACGGCAGCGGCGCGCCGGCCTTGCGCGGCTGGCCATGTTCATCGAAATCCAGCGTTGGCGGCACGAACACATCGGGCACCGCTTCGCCTTCCGGATCATCGAAGCGCATCACGAAGGCCAGGATGGTGGCCACCGCCTGGAACAGTTCGGGCCGCACCATCTGGCCCTTCTTTGCCGACCAGAACAGCGCGCGGGCCAGGCGCGGCGTGCGGATGATCGGCACGTTCAGTTCGCGCGCGGCGGCGATCAGCGCCTGCGCCATGTCGAGCCGGCCCTTTTCCACCACCACCGGCGCTTCATCGACGCCCGCCCGATAGCGCAGCGCCACCGCGAAGTGCACGGGGTTGACCACCACCACCGAGGCATCGGCAAGGCCCTGCTTCATCCGCCCCTGTGCCGCCGCCATCTGGGCCCGGCGGATCGCGGCCTTCAGTTCCGGCGCGCCATCGCTTTCGCGGTTTTCGCGCCTCACCTCGTCCCGCGTCATCATCAGTTGCTTCTCCCGCCGCCACCAGGTGAAGCCGGCATCCAGCACCGCCACCGCCGCCAGCAGCAGCGTCGCCGCCACCGCCAGCCGCAGCAGCAGCGCGCCCACGGCGGGCAGCCCCTGTTCCTCGATGGCGGCAATGCCGGGCAGCGCCGGCATCAGCATGGCCACGCCCAGCCCGGCCATGCCGCCCAGCTTGACCAGCGCCGTTGCCGCCCCGGCAAGGCCCTGCCAGCCGAACAGCTTCTTCAGGCCACTGATGGGCGACAGGCGGGAAAATTTCGGCGCGGCCAGCCCAAGGCTGGCATGGCGCGACACTGCCAGTTGCAGGCCGATGGCAGCGGCGGCCACCATTGCCAGCAGCAGCACCGGCCAGCCGATCGGCACCTGCCGGCCCAGCGCGCGCACATCGGCGCTGGCGGCGCCGGCCAGGCTGTCGCCCAGAAAAAAGCGCAGATCCTGCCACAGCGCCGGGCCGGCCAGCGCCAGGAACAGCGTGGCCATGCCCAGGCTGGCCGCCGGCGCCAGTTCGCGCGGGGCGAATACATTGCCATCTTCCAGCGCCTTTTCGCGGCGGCGCGGTGTTGGCTTTTCGGTCTTTTCACCCGCCATCAGCTCACCAGCCCCAATGCAGAGGCCAGCGCCTGCGCCAGCCGGCCCGATATGTGCCCCAGCACCAGCGGCAGCAGCGTCACGAAGGCCAGCAGCAGCGCCGCCGGCCCCACCGCCACCACCGACAATTGCGGTGCCGCCCGGTTGGCAATCGCCACCACCGCATTGGCCAGCAACAGCACCGCCAGCAGCGGCAGCGCCACCTTCAGCCCCCACAGGAACATCAGCCCGCCCAGCGCCGCGATGTCACCCAGTGCCAGCCCGCCTGCAGGCACCACCGCGCCGCCGCCGGCCACGATCAGCAACAACCATTCGGTGTGCAGATCACCGGCCAGCAGCGCCACCCAGGCCAGCGTGGTGAACAGCGCCGAAAGCGCGCCACCGCTGCCGGCCATCGGCCCCAGCATGGCAAAGCCCAGCCCCACCATCTGGGCGATGGCCTCGCCCGCCAGTGTGGCCGCGCCGAACGCCAGCGCCAGCGCCAGCCCGGCCACCAGCCCGGCCAGCAGTTCACCCGGAATATCGGCCGGCGACAGCGGCGGCGCACCGGGACGCAGGCCGCCAAACACCGCCAGCGCCGCCACCAGAGCGAATTTGGCGCGCCACGGCAGCGCCGCGCCGCCCAGCCCGGGCAGCAGCACCGCCATCGCCAGCGGGCGCACGGCCGCCAGCGTGAACTGCACGAACCACGGCACCGCATCGAAGGCCGGCAGCGCGATGTTCACCGTATCGCCCCCACCATGTCGGCAAGGCCGCTTTCCAGATAATCGCCCAGCCCCAGCATCAGGCCTTCGCCGGCAATGGCGATCATCAGCACCAGCACCGCCAGCTTGGGCAGGAACGACAGGCTGGCTTCCTGCACCGAAAAGATCGTCTGGATGAGGCCCACCAGCACTGCCACCACCAGCATCGGCACGAGGAAGGTGGCAGCGCCGCCGGCAAACAGCAGCACCGCCTCGCGCGCCAGCGCGCCCAGCATCACCTCGTCCGGTGCGGGCGTCAGGCCGTTCATGGGCCAAAGCTTTTCGCAAGGGCGCCGAGCACCAGCGTCCAGCCATCCACCGCCACGAACAGCGCGATCTTCACCGGCAGCGAGACCGTGGCGGGCGACACCATCATCATGCCCATCGCCATCAGGATGGAGGCCACGATCAGATCGATCACCAGGAACGGCAGATAGATGACGATGCCGATTTCCAGCGCGGTTTTCAGTTCCGATGCCACGAAGGCCGGCAGCACCACCGCCAGCGGCACGTCCATCGGCTTTGCATAGGGCCCGCCGCCGGCCATTTCGGCAAAGCGGGTGAGATCCCTGGCGCGGGTCTGCGCCAGCATGAAGCCCTTCAGTTCCTCGCCGGCCAGCGCCAGCGCCTGTTCGGCCGGCAGCGTGCCGGCCACCATCGGCGTCCAGGCCGCGGCATGGATGCGATCAACCTGCGGGCGCATCACGAACAGGGTGAGCAGCAGCGCGGTGCCGATGATGATCTGGTTGGGCGGGCTTTGCCCCAGCCCCAGCGCCTGCCGCAGGATCGCCAGCACGATGGCGATGCGGGTGAACGCCGTCATCATCAGCAACGCCGCCGGCAGCAGCGTCAACGCCGACATCAGCAGCAGGATCTGCAGCGAGGTCGACAGCGCCGGCAACTGGGGCGACAGGGCGAGCGTTTCGGTCATTGTGCGGCGGTCTCTGCCAGCGTTGAAAGGCCGGCGCGCGATTGGCCAACAAGGATGCGCCGGCCGCCGAATTCCACCACCAGCAGCCGCGCGCCGGGGCCAACCGGCACCGCCTGCACCACCTGCGCGTGGCGGGTGGGCAGCCGCAAGGCGGCCGGCAATGAAAGCCCACCGGCGCGGGCGCGCAGCCGATCGATGATCTGCACCGCCGTCATGCGCCTGCCGATGGCAGCACTTCGGTCAGGCGCACGCCAAAACGTTCGCCCACCGAAACAATCTCGCCGCGCGCCACCAGCCGATCGGACACCAGCACGTCCACCGGCTGATCCACCCGGCGGTCCAGCACATGCACCTGGCCGGGCGCCAGCTTCAGCACATCGGCCAGCTTCAGGCGGATGCCGCCCACCTCGATGGCCAGGCGCACGCTGATGGCGCCGAAACCGCCCAGATCGGCCCCCATGGCGGCCACATCGGCCGGTGTTGGCGCCGGATTGCCGGCCATGTCGCCGGGATTGATGGTCATGCGCGCTCTCCTGCGGGTTTCAGATCGATGGTGATGATGCTGGCCTGCTGCCGGCCATCGGGCAGCGGCGCCAGGCTGGCCCAGCCCACCAGATGATCGCCCAGGTGAACGGGCATTTCGGGGCAGGCATTGATCGGGATGATCAGGCCGGGCTGCAGCGGCAACAGGCGTGCCAGCGGCACCTCCTCCTCTGCCAGCCGCACCACCAGACGCAGCGGCACCGCCAGCGCGGCGGCGCCCAGCGGCCGGGGTGCGGTGGCCGGCACCGGCGTGGGCGGCGCCAGCAGGCGGATGCTGCCCACGATGCTGGCATCGGCCGCATCGCCGCCCGGTTTGGCGATCACATCCACCACCAGTTCGGCGCGGCGGCTGGAGCCTGGCCACAGGCGCTGCGCCTCGCGGGCAACCAGCGCGGCCAGTTCACCGGCATGGCGGGCCGTGGTCACACCGGTAAGGGTGGCCACCGGTCGCGCCGCATCGCCGCCCAACCGCACGGTCGCCAGCAGGGCCGCCAGTTCGGGCGCCACGTCGGGTGCGCCTGGTGCAAGGCCGCGGCCGGGATGCACGCTGGCCGGGCAGCCGAAGGCCGCCCCCAGTGCCTGTTCCAGCCCCAGCAGCAACGGCATGAACGGCGTATCGTCGCCATCATCGGGCGGGGCTTCGGCCGATCGCGGGCGCCAATCCTCGATGAAGGCGGCCCCGGCCGGCGGCTCGCTGCGGATGCGCAGCTCGCTCATTGCACCACCAGCGAGGTGAAGAACACCTCCTCCACCGTGCCCGGCTCGCCCTTGGCCTTCAGCGCCTTGTTGATCACGTCCTTCAGGCGTTCGCGCAGGGCGTCCTTGGCCTCCACGTTGGCCAGATCGGCCTCACGCGCCTCGCCCAGCGCCGCCAGCACTGCCGAAATGATCGCCGGGCGGTGCTTTTCGATGGCCGCCACCGCATCCGCCCCGCCAAAGGTGGACAGCGACAATTTCACCTGCAGATAACGGCCATTGTCGGCCAGGTTGCTGGTGAAGGCATTGTCGATCTCGACATATTCGAGCGGGCCGGCCGGCGGCGCGGCAGTGGTGGGGGCAGCCGGCGCGTGGCTGGCGGCCGGCAGGCCCAGTTGCCCGCCCAGTTGCAGCACGGCCAGCACCGCGCCGGCGCCGCCCGCGCCGGCGCCGGCCACGAAGGCCAGCACCGGCAGCAGTGCGCCCATGATTCCCTTTTTCGCCTTCTTCGGCTTGTCGGTGGTGGCAGCGGCATCAGGCATGGCGAAGTCCTCAGGCAAGACGATCGATGGTCACGCCGCCCGGGCCACGATGGGCGGGCGACAACAGGGGGGCAGTGGC
>JALOSK010000259.1 GCA_025458465.1 Sandarakinorhabdus sp.
GGCATAGCCATAGACTTCGGTGAGCACGTCGCCGAGCACGTAGGACAGCGGGAAAAACAGGATGCCGGCCCCGAAGGTGACCGTGCCCCAGACCGGCAGTTCCACCTGCGCCGGCTTGGCCGCACCGATCATGTTGGAGCAGATCAGGATGACGGCGAAGGCCGCCATGGCGAGATCATAATAGCGCAGCTGGCGCCCGGTGATGGCATCGGCCGAGACGGCGCGGATGCCTGCCGGCTCGTGGGCGGCCGCTTCTTTCAGGATCGGATCGGTCATGGTGGCGCACCATAGCGATGAGCGCGGCCTGCGAAAGCCGCCCAATGACGCAGCCGCTTTTGTTCTTTTTATGTTCCGTCCGTGCTAAACTGCGGCAATGGCTGATTCGCTGCCTCTTCGCTGGCTGTATCTGGATCTGAACAGCTATTTTGCCAGCGTGGAGCAGCAGCTGAACCCCGCGCTGCGCGGCCGCCCGGTGGTGGTGGCCCCGGTGATGACCGACAGCACCAGCGCCATTGCCGCCAGTTACGAGGCCAAGGCCCTTGGCATCCGCACCGGCACGAAGATCTGGGAAGCCAAGGCCCTGTGCCGCGATGTGGTGATCGTGCCCGGCCGCCACGATGACTATGTGCGCTTCCACCACCGCATCATCGCCGAAGTGGAACGGCATGTGCCGGTGACGAGCGTCTGTTCCATCGACGAGGTGGCCTGCCGGCTGCTGAACAATGAAAACAGCGTGGAGGCCGCCACGGCGCTGGCGGCGCGCATCAAGGCGGGGCTGGCGGCAAACGTGGGCGAATGCCTCACCGCCTCCATCGGCGTGGCGCAGAACCGGCTGCTCGCCAAGATGGCCGCCGACATGAAGAAGCCGAACGGATTGACCATCCTGACCGACGACGTGCGGATGACGCGGCTGGCGGCCCTGCCCCTGTCGGACATTCCGGGCGTGGGCCGGGCGATGGAGCGGCGGCTGGCGGCGGCCGGAATCGTGACGATGGCGCAGTTGCTGGCGCTGTCACCGGCGCAAGCGCGGCATGCCTGGGGCAGCGTGTGGGGAGAGCGGCTGCACTGGCTGCTGCACGGGCACGAGGTGGCGGAGGTGGCGCACGACCGCAAGACGATCGGCCACAGCCATGTGCTTGGGCCAGAAAAACGGGCGCTGCCGGTGGCGCGGCTGGTGACGCGGCGGCTGGTGATGAAGGCCGGCACGCGGCTGCGCCGCGCGGAATTGCGCGCCGGCTGGCTGGGGCTGCACGTGAAGGGCGAAGCGCGCGGCACGAAATGGAAGGCCGGGGTCAAGCTGCCCCAGGTGATGGATTCGCTTTCCCTGGTGGAGGCGATGGAGGGCCTGTGGGCGCGCATGACGGCCGAGTTCGGGCATCACCGCCTGCTGCAGGTGGGCATCGTGCTCGCCGAATTGACGCCAGCCGATGCGGCGCAGGCCGATCTGTTCGATGGCAATGCACTGCTGTGTGCGCAGGCCGATGCGCGGCGGCTGGCCTTGAGCAAGGCGATGGACAAGGTGAACGAACGCTTTGGCCGCGATGCCGTGACGCTGGGTCATGATGCGAAGGGCGCCAGCCGTTCGCGCGGGCCGGCCATCGCCTTCACCCGCATCCCCGAACTGGCGGAATTTCACGAATAGGCGGTCACACCGCCCTGGCGTGGCGTTCCGGGGCCTTCAGGTGCGCATCGAAAGCGGACGCGATCAGCCGGGCATAGGGCCAGCCATCGGGCGTGATCGCCACCTGCCGCCCATGCAGCCGCACCAGCCCGCGCGCCGCATGGGGCGCAAGGCGGGGCAATGCATCGGCCAGGGGTTCCGGCACCTCCACCAGGCCATCACACAACAGCCGCTCGATCACTTGGCTGCGCTGCGTGTCGTCCGCGTTCACGCCAACGCCGCGCGTGCCGGTGAGATGCCCGGCATTGGCGGCGGTTTCCCATTGGCCCAGATGCTTCTCGTTCTGGACAATCAGGCCAGGAAACTGGCTGATCGCGGTTGCACCCAGCCCGATCAGCGCCGTCCCGGCTTCGGTGGCATAGCCCTGGAAATTGCGGATCAGCCGCTGGTCGCGGGCGGCCACGGCCATGCTGTCGTGCGGCAGGGCGAAATGATCGAAGCCGATGGCATCATAACCCGCCGCCGTGAACAGCCGGTGCGCCGTGGTGCTCATCGCAAAGCGCGCCGCCGGGCCGGGCAGATCGAGATCGGAAATCATGCGCTGCCGGGAAATCGCGCTGGGCATGTGCGCATAGCCGAACACCGCCACGCGATCGGGCTTCAGGCTGATCGCCTGCGCGATGGTTTCGGAAAGATCGATCACGCTCTGGCCGGGCAGGCCATACATCAGATCGAAGTTGATCGCGTTGATGCCGGCGGCGCGGAATTCGGCAGCAGCCGCGGCGATGGTTTCAAACGGCTGGATGCGGTTGATCAGCGCCTGCACATGTGGCGCGAACGTCTGCACGCCCATGCTGACGCGGCACACGCCGGCAGCGGCCAGCGCCGCGGCATCGCCGGGCCGGATGGCGCGCGGATCAAGCTCCATGGCAATTTCGGCATCGGCGGCGATGTCGAAATCATGGCGCAGCGCGGCAAGGATGCGGGCCAGCACCGGCGCGGCCAGCGCGTTGGGACTCCCGCCGCCAAAGTTGATGGCCACCAGCCGGCCCTTCAGCAGGCCAGCAACAGTGGCAATCTCGTGCAGCAACGCCTTTTCATAGCGGCGCAGCCGATCACTGGCCGCCACCCCGGTGTTGCAACCGCAATACCAGCATATCTGCCGGCAGAAGGGGATGTGCAGATACAGCGACACCGGCGCGCCTTCCGGCACGGCGGCGAGCGCCCGGGCCTGTTCGGTGGCCCCGATGCCGGCATGGAACTGCGCGGCGGTGGGATAGCTGGTGTAGCGCGGCACCGGCAGCGCGGCGAGATCGGGATGGAAGGTCGGCATGGCGCTGTTCTAGGCTGTTGGAACGGGCGCCGGCGTTGATCTGGATCAAGAAACCATGCCTCCGGCGGGCAGGGACTCGTCCCTGCACCCTTTTGATTCTGGCTTGCGCCGGCCGCACGGACGTGCGCCTGCGCCGCAGGCTTTGAAACATCGCCTTCGGCGCTGTGCTTGAACGCATGCGGGCGGCCCCAAACAAACGGGTGCAGGGACGAGTCCCTGCCCGCCGGAGGCCAGTTTGCTCGTGACGTCGAACGGGCCTCGGCCAAGCCTTTGCGCCGGCAAAGCCGCCGCGCCGGCTTGCCCGATCCCGCCGGCCGGTCCTGCGCGAGTCCGCGCGCGGCCCGCGCGCTGGCCGCGCTGCGACTAATGGAGCTTCAGCTTCGGCCGCACCACCTGGTTGACATGGCCGACAAGGATCAGGAACAGCCCCTTGATCCAGCCGTGGATGGCGATCAGGTGCATGCGGTAGAGCGAGGTGTAGACAAAGCGCGCCAGCCGGCCTTCGATGGCCATCTTGCCGCCCACC
>JALOSK010000260.1 GCA_025458465.1 Sandarakinorhabdus sp.
GTGTCCAGCGCGCGGCCCTGGGTGCTGGCGACCATCCACCGGCGCGAGAACCGGGGGCGCCCGTTGGCGGCCGTGCTGTCGGCGCTGGGCGAATTGGCGGCGGAGGCCGAGGTGCTGCTGCCGGTGCATCCCAGCCCCGCCGTATCCGGCCCGGTGCGGGCGCGGTTGGCGGGGCGGCCGGGCGTGCATCTGCTGCCGCCGCTGCCTTATGCATCGTTCGTCGCGTTGATGCTGCGCAGCCGGCTGGTGCTCACCGATTCGGGCGGGGTGCAGGAGGAAGCCCCGGCGCTGGGACTGCCGTGCCTGGTGCTGCGTGATGCCACCGAACGCCCGGAAGGCCTGGCCTGCGGCAATGCCCGGCTGGTGGGCACGGACCCTGCCGCCATCGTGGCGGCGGCGCGCGCCGTTCTGCACGATCCGGCAGTGCACGCCGGGATGGCGCGCCCGGCGCTGCCCTATGGTGATGGCAGCGCGGCGCGCGCCATCACCGATGTGCTGTTGCGCCCAGCTGTTCCATCATCGGCACGAAGGTCGGAAAGCTCGTCGCAATCGGCCGGGCATCGTCGATGGTCACCGGCTGCCGCGCATTGAGGCCCAAAACGGCAAAGCTCATGGCGATGCGGTGATCAAGCCGGGCGTTGATGGTGGCGCCACCGGGCACGGCGTCGCCGCCGCGTCCTTCCACGATCAGGCCGTCCTCCAGCTCCTCGCAGGTCACACCGCAGGCCTTCAGCCCTTCGGCCATCACGGCAATCCGGTCTGATTCCTTCACGCGCAGCTCCTCCAGGCCGCGCATCACCGTGCGGCCACTGGCAAAGGCAGCGGCGACGAACAACACGGGATATTCATCGATCATGCTGGGCGCGCCGTCGGGCGGCACCTCGATGCCGGTCAGGGCGCAGTGCTTCACGTGCAGATCGGCCACCGGCTCGCCGCCAACAATGCGCTCGTTCAGCAATGCGATATCCCCGCCCATCGCCTGCAGCACCGTGATCAGCCCGGCGCGGGTGGGATTGATGCCAACATTGCGGATGATCACATCGCTGCCCGGCACGATCAGCGCCGCCACCATCGGGAAGGCGGCAGACGACGGATCGCCCGGCACCACGATGGTCTGCGGTGTCAGTTCGGCCTCCCCACGGATCGTGATGATGCGTCCTGCCGGCGATTCGGAAACGGAAAGCTGCGCGCCAAAGCCAGCCAGCATCCGCTCGCTGTGGTCGCGGGTGGGGATCGGCTCGATCACCACCGTCTCGCCCGGGGTGTTGAGCCCGGCCAGCAATATGGCCGATTTCACCTGGGCCGAAGCGACCGGCAGCGTATAGCGCAGCGCGATTGCCGGGCAGGCGCCGGCAAGGGTGAGGGGCAGGGTCTGCCGGTTGCCGGGGCCGGGCGTGGCGGTGATCGCTGCGCCCATCATCTGAAGCGGCGTGATCACCCGGCCCATCGGGCGGCCGGACAGGCTGGCATCGCCGGTGAACGTCGCGGTGATCGGATGGCTGGCCACCAGCCCCATCAGCAGCCGCGTGGAGGTGCCGCTGTTGCCCATGTCGAGCGCGGTGGCCGGCTGCAGCAGCCCGCCGACGCCAACGCCGTGAATGCGCCATTCGCCACCGTCCAACCCACCGCCAACCCGCGTGATATCGGCGCCCATCGCCCGCATGGCGGCAGCGGTGGCCAGCACATCCTCGCCTTCCAGCAGGCCGGTGACGCGGGTTTCGCCCACCGCCAGCGCGCCCAGCATCAGCGCCCGGTGACTGATCGACTTGTCGCCGGGCACCGTGACATCGCCGGTCAGCGGCCCGGTGGCGGTGAGGCAAAGGGGCTGCGGATTTGCGTCAGCATTGATCATGACGCGCCGCTTTGACAGGGCATCGCGCCTGTGGCAATGCGCCGGTCTTTCCGGGGCGGGCTGTGCCTTCCCCGGCCTGATTGCTTTTGCCCGGCCCACCCGCCGAGGACGCACGGAGACGATATGGTCAAGGCTGAATGGGGCACCAAGCGTGCCTGCCCGAAGTGCAACACCCGTTTCTATGATCTGGGCAAGGATGACCCGGTGACCTGCATTTCCTGCGGCTTCGCCTGGGCGCCGGAACCCATTCTGAAGTCCAAGCAGACGACGCCGTTCGAAGCCGCCAAGCCGCAGGCCGAAACCGAAGACGCCGAAGTGGTGGCCGTGGACGAGGATCTGGACATCGACACCGACGAGGAGGAGAACACCGCCGACGCCGATGTCGATCTGGGCGGTGACGACGATCTGGGTGTTGTCTCGGAAGGCGACGACGACGAGAATTGATGCAGCAGCCGGGACATCGGGCGAATTTGGGGCTTGCAAGGCCGCCAGCTTTCGCCTAACCGGCCGCTCCCGGCGCTGCTGGCAACAGTAGCGACCGCAAAATGGTGCGGGGCCTTAGCTCAGCTGGGAGAGCGCTACAATGGCATTGTAGAGGTCAGCGGTTCGATCCCGCTAGGCTCCACCATCCTTCAAAAAACCCCGGCAGCAATGCCGGGGTTTTTTGCTTGTCCGGTTCGGCGGATCGCTGGCAAAGCAAGCGCATGACCCGGGCAGATTACCGCGCCTTCCGTATCATTCCCACCCGCTGGATGGACAATGATGCCTATGGCCACGTCAACAACGTGGTCTACTACAGTTGGTTCGATACGGCGGTGAATGCCTGGTTGATCGAACAGGGCCTGCTGGACATCCAGAACGGCAACCCCATCGGGCTCGTCGTGGAAACCGGCTGCCGCTATCACCGCTCCGTGGCCTTTCCCGAACGCGTGGAAGCGCATCTGCGCATCGCGAAGCTGGGCACCAGCAGCGTGCGCTGGGAAGTGGGGCTGTTCACCGCCGGCCATGATGGCCCGGCGGCCGAAGGCCATTTCGTGCATGTCTATGTGGACCGCGTGACGCGCCGTCCCAGCCCGCTGCCCGATGCGTGGCGGCAGGCCCTGATGCCGCTGGTGGTTGCGCAAGACGGCGCTGCGCCCTAAGCGCCCGCGATGCACACGCCAGACGATTCGATCCTCATCCTCGATTTCGGCAGCCAGGTGACGCAGCTCATCGCCCGGCGCATCCGTGAAGCCGGCGTCTATTGCGAGATCGTGCCCTTTGCCAAGGGCGCAGAGGCGTTTGAACGGATGGCCCCCAGGGGCGTCATCCTGTCGGGCAGCCCGGCCAACATCAGCGACGCCAACGGACCGCGCATCCCGGATGCCGTGCTGGCCGCCGAGGTGCCGCTGCTGGGCATCTGCTATGGCGAACAGTCGCTGTGCCATCAGCTCGGCGGCGCCGTGGTGGCATCCGATCACCGCGAATTCGGCCGCGCCGAAATCGACATCGTTGATGATTGCGCCTTCTTTGCCGGCGTCTGGAAGAAGGGCGACAAGCCCACCGTGTGGATGAGCCATGGTGACCGGATCGAGGCGATTCCCCCCGGCTTCCGCGCCGTCGCGGTCAGCC
>JALOSK010000261.1 GCA_025458465.1 Sandarakinorhabdus sp.
CGCGCCATCAGCCGGTCCATCAGGAAGGCGGCACGCGTCATGTAGCCGGATTGTTCCAGCGCGATGATGAAGGCGAACAGGATCAGGATCTGCGGCAGGAACACCACCACCGCGCCCACCCCGGCCAGCACGCCATCATTCAGCAACGACAGCAGCCAGCCTTCCGGCAGCCGCAGCGCCAGTTCGGCCTGCAGGAAGGCGATGCCATCCTCGATCCAGCCCATTGGGGCTTCGGCCCAGCTGAACACCGCCTGGAACATGAAGAACAATATCGCCGCCAGCAGCAGCGGGCCCAGCACCGCCTGGAACATGAAGAACAATATCGCCGCCAGCAGCAGCGGGCCCAGGGCTGGATGCAGCGCCACGGCGTCGATGCGCTGTGACCAGCGGCGGGCGGCGCCGCTGGCGGTTTCCACCGTCGCCACCAGGCTGCGCGCCTGTTTCTGCAGGGCGCGGATGTCGGCATTGCGTTCGCGCGGCGGCGCCGGCGGCGCATCGCCGATGCGGCTGGCCAGCGCGGCGCCCAAGGCCTCCAACCCGCGTTTGCGCACCGCCACGGTTTCCACCACCGGCACGCCCAGCAGATCGGCAAGGCGGGCCACGTCGATGACGATGCCATCGCGGGCGGCAAGGTCTGACATGTTGAGCGCCACCACCAGCGGCACGTCCAGCGCCTTCAGTTCCAGCACGAAGCGCAGGTGATTGCGCAGGTTGGTGGCATCGATGACGGCAACAATGGCATCCAGCGGCGCCTCGCCGGGCAGGCGGCCGAAGATGGCATCGCGGGTCACCGCCTCATCGGGTGAACGCGGATCAAGGCTGTAGGTGCCGGGCAGATCGATCAGTTCGGCGCTGCGACCATCAGGCAGCGCCAGCCGGCCCGCCTTGCGCTCCACGGTGACGCCCGGATAATTGCCCACCTTCTGGCGGCTGCCGGTGAGCGCGTTGAACAGGCTGGTCTTGCCGGCATTGGGATTGCCGACCAGCGCGACCACCGGCTGGCGGGCCAGGATGACGGGCGCGTTCATGGTGCTTCCACCTCGATCAGGCTGGCCATGTCCCGGCGCAGCGCCACCACCATGTTGCCCACGCGCACCGCAATGGGATCGCCGCCAAAGGGCGCGCGGTGCAGGATCTCGACGTCCACGCCTTCATCAAAGCCCAGTTCGCACAGGCGCTGCGCGGTTTCCGGCGCCAGCCCGGCGCGATCGATGGCGCTGATCAGGGCCACCTCGCCGATGGCCAGGCTGTCGATGGGACGATGGAGGGCGGAAGCGGTCAAGCGGGTGGTCCGGCGGCGAATTGCTGCGAACCGCTATCAATCTTGCGCCGGCAGCGCCACCAGATTCGTCCTACACCGCCGGATAGCGCAGGCGGCCCAGCACGCGGGCCGGATCGGGCAGCTTGCCCATCAGGCCCGTCAGTTTTGCCTTGGCCTTCTCGAACTGCATCACCCCTTCGATGCGGCGATCGATGAAGGCGCGGGTGTCGGCGAAATCCTCGCTGTCGTCCTGCGTCCAGTAGAGCAGGGTGGCAGAGTAGATGCCCGAAAGGATCGCCCGCTTGGTGTAATGGTTGTAATCGGTGGCGGTGTCGCCAGCGGCGCGCCACATGGCATCGGCCGCCTGCCACAGCAGCCGGGCCGACAGCGCGGCATGTTCCGGGCGGGCCAGGATGGCCAGCGCGCGGCGTGTCACCTCGCGGTCGCCATGTTCCAGCCGTGTGACGAGCGCGGTGCGGATGCGATCACGGATCTTCATGTTGTGGGCGCCGGCCATCACCTCGGCCATGCCGGCGTTCACATGCGCGGTCCACAGGCTGAGCATGGTGGCGACATCGGGCACCGCCAGCGCCGCAATATCGGGATCGATGCCCAGATCGGCGGCGGCGGCCTTCAGGGACGCATCGGTCCAGCCATCGAAGGGCACGTGCGGCAGCATCGCCGCCACAAGACGGGGCGCCAGTTCGGCAAGCGGGGTATCATCGGCCATGTGTTTCCCTTAGCGCGATGACGAAGGGCTTCCCAGCCTTCATCGCGTCGCAGCGCGGCCGTTCGGTGGCGGGGCTTGTTCCGTCTGGGGGCTTCTGCTATCGCCCACGCGTTCTCCCGCCGGGTCGACTCGGCGGGACAAATATTTTGGACACGAATCATATTTGGGGACTGACGCGCCCCGCAACCGACTGGAGTGACGGCAGCCCATGCAAATCCTGGTTCGCGACAACAATGTTGATCAGGCCCTTCGCGCCCTGAAGAAGAAACTGCAGCGTGAAGGCGTGTATCGCGAGATGAAGCTGCGTCGCCATTACGAGAAGCCCAGCGAGAAGCGCGCCCGTGAAAAGGCTGCTGCCGTGCGCCGCGCCCGCAAGATGGAGCGCAAGCGCATGGAACGCGACGGCGTTCGGTAAGCTCCGTCATATCTGATGCGGCGAGAGCCGGGCAGGGTTGACCCCCCGCCCGGCTCTCGTCATGTAACGGGCCGGAAAATCAGGCAGGAAACATCATGTCAGGGCAGGCAAGCAGCGCAGGCGGTGTCGGAGTGGGCAAGTGGCTGGCGGCTGGCGCCGTTGTGCTCGCCGTGGTGGGTGTGCTGGTCTACACCGGCACCCAGGGCCAGGTTTCGGCAGTGCGCACGGCCGACATGAAGTTTCTTTCGGAAAACAAGGGGAAAGCTGGCGTGATCACCACCGCTTCAGG
This sequence comes from Sandarakinorhabdus sp., assembly GCA_025458465.1. Lineage (GTDB taxonomy): Bacteria > Pseudomonadota > Alphaproteobacteria > Sphingomonadales > Sphingomonadaceae > Sandarakinorhabdus. Next base: position 2,696 of record JALOSK010000261.1, read on the forward strand.
CCTGCAGTATCAGGTGATCCGCGAAGGCACCGGCCCGCGGCCGAAAGCGTCGGACACGGTGCTGGTGCATTATGAAGGCAAGCTGATCGACGGCACAGTGTTCGACAGCAGCTATCAGCGCGGCCAGCCGGCGGCCTTCCCGCTTGATCAGGTCATCCCCGGCTGGACCGAAGGGGTGCAGCTGATGCCGGTCGGTTCCAAATATCATTTCGTGGTGCCGCCGCAGCTCGCCTATGGCGCGCAGGGGGCCGGCGGCGTGATCCCGCCGGGCGCCGTGCTGGAATTCGATATCGAACTGCTGGCGGCGCGCCCGGCCGGGTGAGCCGGTTCAGTCCCGCAGGCTGATGAACCAGCGGTCACGCAGGGCGGTGATCCAGCTCACCGGGTTGAAGCTGGTGGAACCATCCAGGCTGAAGGTGGTGAATTCGGCGCGGCCCACCACATTTTCGATCGGCAGCAGGCCCAGACCGCCGATTTCGGCCGGGAAGCGGCTGTCTTCGCTGTTGTCGCGGTTGTCGCCCATCAGGAACAGATGGCCTTCAGGCACGATCACCGGTTCGGTGTTGTCCTGCGGCAGCGCGGCAAGATGCAGCACCAGATAGGATCGCCCGCCCGGCAGCGTCTCGCGATAGGTGGGGAAATGGCATTCGGTGCGCCCGTCGGGCGTCACCACCCGATACTGCGCGTCCACCATGCTGGCACAGTCGCTGTTCGGCGTGACCGGCATCACGGTATCGGCCACCTTCACCTTGGGCACCGGCTTGCCGTTCAGCCACAACTGGCCATCCTTCATCTGCACCGTGTCGCCGGGCAGGCCAATCACCCGCTTGATCCAGTCATCCTGGGCGATCGGCGATTTCACCACCGCGATGTCGCCGCGTTCGGGCAGATTGCCGAACAGCCGGCCCTTCATCGCCGGCAGGATGTTGAGCGACGGCGACAGATAGGAATAGCCATAGGGATATTTCGACACGATCAGCCGATCGCCGACCAGCAATGTGGGCAGCATCGA
>JALOSK010000262.1 GCA_025458465.1 Sandarakinorhabdus sp.
ACCATGCCGCGGATCATCGCCTGCCGGTCAGCCGGCGTCATGGCCTGCGCGGCCTGAACCTGGTCGCGGCTGGGGCTGGGCATCACGCCAGCGCCGCCCGGGGCGGGCGGGCCCACCGCACCAGCCGCAGCGGCCGCGGCCACCGGCGCCGGCACGCCGCCGGGAACGCTGGCATTGCCCACCGGCTTCGTCGCCTCCAGCCGGGCGCTGATGTCGATGCCTGCAGCCTGCGCGGTCTGCAGGATCGCCTGCCGCAATTGCGGCAGCCACGGCGCGTCGGCCGGGGAATCGGCCACCAGCTTCAGCATGTCCTCGATGGCGCCCTTGCGATCGCCCTGTTCGGCCTTGCGCACGGCCAGGAAATAGCGCGCGCGTGCGTCCGCCCCGTCCTGCGCGGCGGCCTTTTCGAAGGCGGCGGCAGCAGCCGGGGTCACCTGCCCGCCGGCTTCCTGCACCAGCGCCTCGCCATAGGCGGATTGATAGCCCTCGCCATCCGGCTTCAGCGCGATGGCACGGCCATAGGCCTTCACCGCGTCGGCATAGCGGCCAGTCTGGAAATAGCTCCAGCCCAGCATCCGCCAGCCTTCCGGATCATCGGGCGTGGATTGCATCTTCTGTTCAAGGCCCGAAATCAGCTGCGCCACTTCACCGGCGGCGGCCTGTTCCTGGGCAGGGGCCGGCGCGGCCGCCTGCGAGGCTGTCCCTGGCCCGGTGGCGAGATCGGGCCGGCCCATCGAGGCATAGAGCGCCGCTGCGGCCACCGCCACCATTGCCGCCAGCCCCAGCGCCACGCCCGAAAGCGCCTTCTGGCCCATGGTGCGATCAAGTTCCGCCGGAATGTGGCCGGCAGCCAGCAGGCGGCGGCGGATCTCGTTGCGCATGCCTTCGGCTTCCGGCGGCTGGATGGCGCCCGCTGCCAGTTGCACGTCGATATCGGCCAACTGGTCTTTCAGCACGGCGATGGTGGCGGCGCGCGCGTCCACGCGGGCCTCGTGCCGGCGCACCAGCGGGATGGTGAGCCATGCCGCGGCCACGGCCGACAGCACGATGAGGATGATCCAGAGCGTCATGGTCTACTCAGTTCTGAGGCCCGGCGAGCCGGTCAAGCTCGGCGCGTTCGGCTTCGGAGAGGGGGGCAGCATCCGGCGTGGCGCCTGAACCCATTGCAGGCGCCCGGCGGCGCCAGACGAACAGGCCCAGGCCGCCCAGCAGCAGCACCGCGAACGGGCCGGCCCACAGCAGCAGCGTGTCGCCTTCCACCGGCGGTTTCAGCAGCACGAAATTGCCATAGCGCTGCACGACATAATCGCGCACTTCCCCATCGGTCTTGCCCAGGGAAATCTGTTCACGCACCAACAGCCGCAGATCGCGCGCCAGTGGCGCGTCGCTGTCATCGATGCTCTGGTTCTGGCAGACCACGCAGCGCAGATCCTTGGAGATGGCGCGGGCGCGCTGTTCCTGGGCCGGATCCTTCAGCATCTCGTCGGGCATGACGGCGACCGCAGGCGCGGCCATCATCAGCGCAAGAGCGAAAAGCGCGCGCTTCATGCCTCGGCCTTCAGCTGCTGCATCAGCGGCTTGATCTGGCCTTCCCACACCTCCGGGCTGATCGGGCCGATCTGCTTGAAGCGAACCCGGCCCTTCTTGTCGATGATGAAGGTTTCCGGCACGCCGGTGACACCCAGATCGATGGCGGTGCGGCCCTGTTCGTCCGCCGCCACGCCGGCATAGGGATTGCCATAGCGCACCAGCCAGGCGCGGCTGTCGGCCGGCTTGTCCTTCCAGGCGATGCCATAGACCGGGAAGCCTTCGGCCGCGATGCGTTCCAGCACCGGATGTTCCTGCGGGCAGGCCGCACACCAGCTTGCCCAGATGTTGAGCAGGCGCGGCTCCCCCTTGAAGCTGGCGCTGGCAAAGCCCGCCAGTTCCGGCGACGCGTCAGGCTGTTCCGCGATGCCCGGCAGGGCGAATTCGGGCAGCGGCCGATCGATCAACTGGCTGGGCAGGGCCTTCGGGTCCTTGGTCAGGCCGAAACCCAGAAAGGCGGCCAGCCCGGCAAAGGCGATGATCGGCAGGATGAAGATCAGGCGGTTCATGGGCTGCGCCTATTCGGCCGGAACCAGATTGGGCGCAAGGGGTGCGCGCACCTGCGGCGCCCCGATGCGGAAGCGCCTATCGGAAAGGCTGGCCGCGCCGCCCATCGCCATCAGCAGCCCGCCAAACCAGATCCAGCCCACCAGCGGGTGCCAGTAGATGCGCACCACCAGGCCCTGCCCGCGCGCGTCCGATTGCACGTCACCGATGGCGACATACTGGTTGCCGGCCACCGAAACGCCGATGCCGGCCTCGGTCGTCTGGTTGCCCGACACCGTGTAGAGCCGGCGTTCGGAAATCAGCAGCGTCTCGCCGCCGCCCTGCCTGACGGAGAACCGCGCCCTGAGCGCACGGTAGTTGGGGCCGGGCACTTCTTCCGCGCCAACCATGGTGACGGCCAGCGGCCCGGCCTGCGCCGTCTCGCCGGGGCGCATCACCAGGATCTTTTCGGCCGCAAAGCCGCTCATCGCCGAAATGCCCGCCGTGGTGACGCCAATGCCGGCATGGGCCAGCGCCAGGCCAACGGTCGCTGCCGGGGTGGTGCGCACCAGCCGCCACGAAAAGCCGTTTGCACCCCACCAGCGCTTGCCGAGCACAAGGCCGGCGCCAAGGATCAGCCAGGCGCCCAGCGCCAGCCCGAAGGCAGACGACGCCTTGTCCAGCCCCAGCCACAGCGACAGGCCGGCGAACAGCGCCACGGCAACGGCGGCGGGCGCCAGCAGTTTCTTGCCCACCGTGTCGGCATCGTCGCGCTTCCACGCCAGCATCGGCCCAACCGTCACCAGCAGCAGCAGCGGCACCGACAGCGGCGCGAACACCAGATTGTAGTAAGGCGGGCCGACCGAAATCTTGTTGGCCGGGTTCACCGCCTCCATGATCACCGGATAGAAGGTGCCCAGGAACACCACGGCGGTGAGCGCCATCAGGATGAGGTTGTTCATCGTCAGCCCGGATTCGCGGCTGATGCTGCCGAACAGCGCACCCGATTTCATCTGCGGCGCGCGCAGGGCGAACAGGCCCAGCGCACCACCGGTGGCGCCGATGATCATGGCCAGGATGAACACGCCGCGTTCCGGATCAACGGCAAAGGCATGCACCGAGGTGAGAATGCCGGAGCGCACGAGGAAGGTGCCGATCAGGCTGAGCGAAAAGGCGAGGATTGCGAGCAAGATGGTCCAGCCGGCCAGCGCGCCGCGCTTTTCCGTCACGATGGCGGAATGCAGCAGCGCCGTGCCCAGTAGCCAGGGCATGAAGCTGGCGTTTTCCACCGGATCCCAGAACCACCAGCCGCCCCAGCCCAGTTCATAATAGGCCCAGAAACTGCCCAGCGTGATCCCG
>JALOSK010000263.1 GCA_025458465.1 Sandarakinorhabdus sp.
CAACCGCAACCCCAAGATGGACCGGGTGGAGGTGGAAAGCCACCTGCGCCGCGATCTGGGCCTGGATCGGGTGTTGTGGTTGGGCGACGGCCTGATGAACGACCATACCGATGGCCATGTCGACAATCTGGCGCGTTTCGTTAGCCCCGGCCGGCTGGCGCTGCCGGTGGCGGCGGGCAAGGATGATCCTAACAAGGATGTCTACGAAGACGCGTGGGACAGGGCCCGCGATTTCGACCTGGAGATCGTGCCGATCCCGTCGCCTGGCAAGGTGCTGCGCGATGGCGACATCATCCCGGCCAGCCACATGAATTTCTATATTGCCAATGCCGTGGTGGTGGTGCCGCTTTATGGTGCGGCCAGTGATGACGACGCGGTGAAGGCCATCGCCGCGCTGTTTCCTGACCGCGAGGTGATCGGCATGCGTGCCGACCATATTCTCACCGGTGGCGGCAGTTTCCACTGCATCACCCAGCAGCAGCCGCGCTAATCCCCTCTCCCACTTGGGGAGAGGGAGGGGCCCGCCGCGCAGCGGTGGGAGGGTGAGGGCCTGCCAACCCTCACCCCGCTCGGCTGCGCCGAGTCGACCCTCTCCCCGAACGGGAGAGGGGTATCGTCTTCCCCTCGCCACAATCCGCCGCTAAGGCGCGCTCCATGACCCGCACCTTCACCGTCGCCGGCCTGCAACTGGCCTTCTCCGGCAATCGCGATGCCGATATCGCCATGACCGCCGCTGCCGCCCGCGCCGCTGCTGACGGTGTGGACGTGGTGCTGCCGCCCGAATTGTTCGAAGGCCATTATTTCTGCCGGCACGAGGATGAAGGCCTGTTCGTCAACGCCCTGCCGCTGGACAAGCATCCGGCGGTGGCCGCCATGCGCGAAGTGGCGCTGGAAACGAAGACCTACATCCCCTGTTCCTTCTTCGAGAAGGACGGCCATCATCATTACAACAGTCTCGCCATGATCGACGATGGCGGCAACGTGATGGGCGTCTATCGCAAGAGCCACATTCCCGATGGACCGGGATATGAGGAGAAATTCTATTTCCGCCCCGGCAACACCGGTTTCAAGGTGTGGAACACCAGGAAGGGCGTGATCGGCGTCGGCATCTGCTGGGATCAATGGTATCCGGAAACCGCCCGCGCCATGATGCTGATGGGCGCCGAGGTGCTGCTCTATCCCACCGCCATCGGCACCGAACCGCATGATCCCGATCTCGACACCCGCCGGCTGTGGCGCCGGGCGATGGTGGGCCATGCCGTGTCCAACGTGGTGCCCGTGCTGGCCTGCAACCGCATCGGCACCGAAGAAGCCGGCACGCCGCACGCGCAGACATTTTATGGCACCAGCTTCGCCTGCGATCAGCGCGGCGATATCGTGGATGATCTGGATGATGCGACGCCCGGCGTGGTGAAGGCGACCTTCAACCTCGATCTCGCCGCCCGCCATCGCGCCGCCTTCGGCTTTTTCAGGGACCGCCGGCCGGAACTTTACGGGCGGATCGCCCAGGATATCTGATGCGCCGCATCACGCTTGGCGAGGAACAATATTGGACGGCCGATGCGCTGGCCGCGGATCTGGCCGGGCTTGGGCTGGCGGCCGGCGATGCGGTGATGGTTCACGCCAGCCTGCGCGCCGTGGGCCCGGTGCTGGGCGGGGCCGATGGCGTGATCACGGCTCTGCGCCGTCTGGTCGGGCCGCAGGGCTGCATCCTGTCCTATGTCAGCTGGCTCGAGCAGTTCGAGGATGCGTTGGACGATCACGGCCGGCTCGATCCGGCGCTGAAGCCTTTCATTCCGGCCTTTGATGCCGCCACCTCGCGCGCCAATCCCGATCACGGCTGGTTCGCCGAAGCGCTGCGCACGACGCCGGGCACGCGGCGCAGCGGCAATCCCGGCGCGTCAGTGGCGGCATTGGGGGCAGGGGCGGATGGCTTCACCGCCGATCACCCGATGGATTACGGTTATGGCGCTGGTTCGCCCTTTGCCCGGCTGCTCGAGGCCGGCGGCAAGGTGCTGATGCTGGGCGCGCCGTGGGACACGATGAGCCTGCTGCACCACGCTGAGCATATCGCCGACATCCCAGGCAAGCATGTGCGCCGCATGGAAGTGCCGCTGGCAGCCACGGCAGGCGTGATCTGGCAGGCGATCACCGAATATGACACGGTCGATCCGGTGGTGGACGGGCTGGAAGATCATTATTTCGCCACCATCGTCGGCGATTTTCTGGCCAGTGAGCAGGGCCAGCAAGGCCAGGTGGGCGATGCGCCCTGCGTGCTGGTGCCGGCTGCCGCGATGGCGCGTTTTGCCGTCGATTGGCTGGAGCGCCGCTTCAGACCCTGAAGGCCAGCGTCGATTCAAGTGCCGCCTTGAACATCTCCGGCGTCAACAGGCCCGTGTTGGTGTTCAGGCGGCTACAATGATAACTGTCCACCAGCATCACGCCTGAGGGCAATTTGTGCGCTACGCCGTGGCCGAAGCGATATTTGGGCAGCTTGCCACCGACCGCCTTGATCGCCGCCTGGTGAGCGGTTTCGCCCAACGCCACCACCACTTTCAGTTGGGGAAGGGCTGCCAGTTGTTCGGCGAGGAATGGCCGGCAGGCGTGTTTTTCCGCCGTGTCTGGCAGATTGCCGGGCGGGGCGCAGGCAACGGCATTGGTGATGAACAGTCCCGGCGCATCCCAGCCTTCGGGCGTTTCGGTGGCCAACCCCAGTTCGGCCAGCGTGCCAAACAGCATCTTGCCGGCTTCATCGCCGTGGAAGGGCTTGCCCGTGCGGTTGGCGCCCTTCAGGCCCGGCGCCAGGCCGACGATGGCCAGCCACGCGCTGGCATCGCCCAAAGGTGGCACCGGCGCGTTCCACCAGCCGGAATGGCGGGCGACCTGTTCGGCGCGATAGGCGACCAGGCGCGGGCACAGGGCGCAATCGCGGGGCGGGGTTCCAGGGTGGAGCGGAGTGGTCTCGTCAGTCATGCGATATGCCTGTAGGGGCTGCGGCCCATATGGCAATCGTGCTTGTCGCGCTGGGATCGAACCGCTGTCACGGCCGCCATGGCCGTCCGGCCGGCGTGGTGCGCGCGGCGCTGGCGGCACTGGCAGGGCTGGGGCGGGTGGAGCGGGTCTCGTCGATCTTCGATACAGCGCCCATCGGGCCGGGCAGCCGCCGCTATGCCAATGCGGTGGCGGCGCTGGATTGGGCGGGCGGCCTGCCCGAGTTGCTGGCGGCGCTGAAGGCGATGGAGCGCGGCTTTGGCCGGCGGCCGGGCCAGCGCTGGGGGGACCGGGTGCTGGATCTGGATATTCTGGCCGCCGGTGGTACCGTGCTGCGTGCGCCCGGCCTTTCAGTGCCGCACCCGCGCCTGGCGGAACGGCGCTTCGTGCTTGACCCGTTGGTGACGGTTGCGCCCGATTGGCGGCATCCGCAGACCG
>JALOSK010000030.1 GCA_025458465.1 Sandarakinorhabdus sp.
TTCCATGCCGCTCATGATCTGGGCCGCCGCCAGGTTCACGCTGGTGATGCCGCCGCCGCAGAACCGGTCCAGCGTCATGCCGCTGGCCTTCAGATCATAACCGGCATCCAGCGCCGCCATGCGGCCCAGATCGCCGCCCTGCTTGCCCTTCTGGGTGGAGGTGGACCAGATGATGTCGTCCACCTCGGCGGTGTTGATGTGGTTGCGTTCGGCCACGGCCTTCAGCACGGCGGCGGCAAGGTGCTGCGGGTGCATGTCTGCAAGCGCACCCTTGCCCACCTTGCCAATGCCACGCGGCGTGCGAACGGTGTCGATGATATAGGCTTCGGCCATTTCGTGTCTCCCCGGATGGAACGGGGTGCACCCTACGCCCGCGCCAGCCCAAGTCGATTGCGGTTTTTGCCAGTGAGGCTGGTGATCAGGTGCCGCCCGGCTGGCTGCCATTGGGCACCAACATATCGACATGATCGTTGGTGCGCAGCGTGGTGCCGCGCGGGCCGATGGCCACCACCAGCCCGGCGGTGCCATCCTGCAGCTCGACGAAATCGCCCGCCTCGATGCTGCCATCGAACAGCAGGATCAGGCCAGCCTGACCCGCGGCGCGCTTGCCGGCAACGCGGCGCCCAGGCAGCATGGCGCCGATGGACGCCCTGCCCCACCTGATCGACCTGGTGCGCCCCCGGCTGGGCGGGCGACCGTTCGTGCTGGGGCTGGCCGGGGCACAAGGGTCGGGCAAGTCCACGCTGGCGGCCCGGCTGGCCGCTGCCCTGACGGCAGCCGGGCAGCCGGCGTTGGCGGTCAGTCTGGATGATTTCTATCTCACCAGGGCACGCCGGCGCGCGCTGGCCCGCGGCGTTCATCCGCTGCTGGCCACGCGCGGGGTGCCGGGCACGCATGATCTGCCGCTGCTGCTCGATCGCCTGGCGCAGGTGCGGGCCGGCCGGCCAACCCACCTGCCGCGCTTCGACAAGCTGGCCGATGATCGCCTGCCGCCGCAGCAATGGACACCGGCGGCGCCGCTGGCCTGCCTCATCCTGGAAGGCTGGTGCATCGGCGCACGGCCGCAGCCGGCAGAACTGCTGACCACGCCAGCCAATGCCCTGGAGGCCGCCGCAGATGCGGACGGGCGCTGGCGGCGATGTGTGAATGGGGCGCTGGCCGGCCAGTATCAGCGCATCTGGGCGCGGCTGGATGCGCTGGCCTTCCTGGCCGCGCCGGATTGGGAAACCGTGCCGCGCTGGCGCGCCGAGCAGGAGGCCGGCCTGTCCCGCGCCAGCGGACGGCCGGGCATGGACGCCGCCGCCATCGCCCATTTCTGCGCCCATTACGAACGGCTGACCCGTTGGCAGCTCGCCACCACCCCGGCCCGCGCCGATCTCACGCTGCGGCTGGACGCGGCGCGGCAGCTGGTGGCCTTGCGCAAACGCTGACTTTGCCGCGGGCAAGTCTTTCTCGCTTTGGCGCGGCCGCCGCCCTGCCTAGACCTTCAGGGAACCGAGGAGACTTCACATGACCGCACAGGGCTTTTCCACGCTTGCCATCCACGCCGGCGCCGCGCCCGATCCCGTTACCGGCAGCCGGGCCACCCCGATCCACCAGACGGCCAGCTTCGTGTTCAACGATGCCGATCATGCCGCCCGGCTGTTTGCCCTGCAGGAATTCGGCAACATCTATACCCGCCTCACCAACCCCACGGTTGCGGTGCTGGAAAACCGGGTGGCGGCGCTGGAAGGCGGCACGGCGGCGGTGGCCACCGCTTCGGGCCACAGCGCGCAGCACCTGCTGTTCCACTGCCTGCTGGAACCCGGCGCCGAATTCGCCGCCGCCCGCCAGCTGTATGGCGGCAGCATCAACCAGTTCGCCCACAGCTGGAAGAAATACGACTGGCGGGTGAAGTGGTTCGACATCGATGATCCCGAAAGCCTGAAGGCCGCCGTGAACGACCAGACCAAGCTGGTGTTCGCCGAAAGCATCGCCAACCCGGGCGGCCTGGTCACCGATCTGGCGGCCGTGGCGGCCGTGGCGCACGCCCACGGCGCGCCCTTCGTGGTGGACAACACCATGGCCTCTCCCTACCTGTGCCGGCCGATCGAGCATGGGGCGGACGTGGTGATCCACAGCGCCACCAAGTTCCTGGGCGGCCACGGCAATTCGCTGGGCGGCGTGGCTGTGGACGCCGGCCGCTTCGATTGGGGCGCCCACGGGCACAAGTTCCCCACCCTCACGGAGCCGCTGGAGTTCTACAACGGGCTGGATCTGCACGACACGTTCGGCGCCATCGATCTGGGCGGCGGGCCGGTGAACATCAGCCTTGCCATCGCCCTGCGTGCCTTTGCCCTGCGCGACATCGGCCCGGCGCTGTCGCCGTTCAACGCCTTCCTGATCCTGAATGGCATCGAAACGCTGCCGCTGCGCATGGCCCGCCATGTCGAAAATGCGCGGCACGTCGCCGGGTGGCTTGAAAGCCACCCGAAGGTCGCATGGGTCAGCCATGCCGATCTGCCCGGCCACAAGCATCACGACCGGGCGCAGCGTTACCTGCCGCGCGGGGCGGGCAGCGTGTTCACCTTCGGCCTGAAGGGCGGTTACGACGCGGCCAACAAGGTCGCATCGTCACTCAAGCTGTTCTCCCTGCTCGCCAACATCGGGGACACGCGCAGCCTGGTGATCCACTCGGCCTCCACCACCCACCGCCAGTTGAGCGATGAACAGCGGGTGGCGGCCGGCGCGCCGCCGGAAGCCGTGCGGCTTTCGGTTGGGCTGGAGGATATCGCCGACATCATCGCCGATCTGGAACAGGCGCTGGCGCAGGTTTGAGGCTGCTGCGTCAAAAGCCCTCTTTCCGCCGCGCGCTGCCTGGTGCCCTATCGGGCAGCAACGGCGGAGGGGCAGCCATGACGAATCGATTCCTTCTCACCACGGCGATTGCGCTGGTGGCAGCGGCAGCGCAGGCGCAGGAGGCGGCCTACATCCCGCTTTCGGTCGATGCCACCAAGGGCCGCGTGCTGCTCACCATCCCGGCGCTCGACACCGACATTCTCTACTATGTCAGCCTCGCATCGGGCGGCGGCTCGGTGGAACTGCCGCTTGATCGCGGCACCATGGATTCAGCGGTCATCCGCTTCCGCCGGGCCGGCGGCAAGATATTGGTGGAGGAACAGAATCTCGCCTTCCGGTCCCTTGCCGGCGATGCCGCGCACAAGGCCGGCGTGGCTGCCAGCTTCCCGGCCTCGACACTGGCCAGCCTGCCCATCGAGAGCGAGGCCGGCGGGCGCATCGTGGTGGATGCGAGCGCCCTGCTGATGCGCGATGCCGCCGGCGTGGAAGCGATCCTGCGGCGCGCCAACCAGGGCAGCTATCGCTTCGATGCCAGCCGCACCACGCTCAACCCGGCGCGCACCAAGGCCTTCCCCCTGAACAGCGAGGTGGAAACCGTCGCCACCTTCACCGCCGACACGCCGGGCGCGCTGGTGCGCGGCGTGGCGCCCTCGCCGGAAGCACTCACCTTTCGCGTGCACCACAGCTTCCTGAAGGCGCCAACCGGCTATACGCCGCGCGTGGCCGATCCGCGCATCGGCGTTTCCACGTTGAAGTTCAAGGATTTCAGCCAGCCATTTTCGAACGGGATCGACACCGAATGGGTGACGCGCTGGCGGCTGGAAAAGAAGGACCCCAAGGCAGCAATTTCGGAACCGGTCACGCCGATCACCGTCTGGTTCGATCCCGCCATTCCCGCGCCGGTGCGCCACGCGATGAAGCAGGGCCTGCTGTGGTGGAACAAGGCCTATGAGGCGGCCGGCTTCAGGAACGCGCTGGTGGCCAAAGACGCACCGGAAGAGATGGACCCGCAGGACATCCGCTATAACTACATGCAGTGGATCAACCGCGACGAGCGCGGCTTCTCCAGCGGCGGCCCCTATCGCGACCCGCGCACCGGCGAGATCCTGGGCGCCAAGGTGCGCATGGACAGCCACCGCATCCGCACCATCGCCAATTACTGGGATGCCTATGCCGGCGGCCTGCCCGGTGATGGCAGCGGGGTCACGGTGGCCGATGCATCCCTTGTGAACGGCGATTTCGGCACCATGCCCAAGGGCCAGCGCGACATGGTGCTGCTGCGCCAGGCGCTGCTGACCGCGCACGAGTTCGGCCATGCACTGGGCTTCGGGCACAATTTTGCCAGCAGCCTCAACAACCGCGCCTCGGTGATGGAATATCCCACCCCGCGCGTGAAGATCGTCAAGGGCCGGCTCGATCTGTCCGAGAGTTTCCAGAAGGAAATCGGCGCCTACGACACGATGATGGTGCGCTACAGCTACACGCCGCTTGCTGACGAGAAGGCCGGGCTGGAGGCGATCATTGCCGACATGCGCCGCCAAGGCCTGATCTATGTGCCCGACACCGATCCGCGCTGGACCTGGTATGATGATCGCGCCACGCCGGTGGAAGGCCTGTCCGAGGCGCTGGCGGCGCGGCGGGTGATGCTGGCCAACTATGGCCCAGGCAGCGTGCTGCTGCCCGGCGAACCGATCGGCGAACTGCGCAACCTGCGGCTGTGGATGGTCTATCTCCACCACCGCTATCAGATTGAATCGGCCGTCAAATATATCGGCGGTCTGTATACCGACATCAAGGTGAAGGGCGAACCCGGCCCCGCCACCTCGCCGATTCCGGCCAAGCTGCAGCGCGACACGCTGGGCCTGCTGCTGCAGTCGCTCAGCCCAGCCGAACTGGCCATCCCGGAATCGCTGCTCGCGCAGTTGACCCCCGATCCCGGCCGCAACCTGGAGGATCTGTCGGATGATCCGGTGTTCGACCAGCTGCGCGCCGCCCGCATCGCTGCTGCGCTGGTGGTCGAGCCCCTTCTCGCGCCAGACCGGGCAGCGCGCATGGTCAATCTGCAGGCGCGCGGGGTGGATGGCATCACCCTGCCCGAGCTGATCGACGCGCTGATGGCGGCCAGCTGGAACGCCAGATCGGGCGATGCGGCGCTGCTGCGCGTGGTGCAGAAGACGGTGCTGGATGGCCTGATGATCCTGGGTGCATCCACCACCACCGCCCCGGAAGCCCGCGCGCTGGCGTTGCAGACGCTGGACGGGCTGGCCAAGAGCTTGCCTGCCAAGGGCGGCGACACGCTGGGCGTGGCCTTCAACAGGCAGACCGCCGCCGATATTGCCGCCTATCTCGCCGATCCGGCGGGCAAGGCGCCAAAATCGGTGAGCGTGCCGTGGGGCAAGGGCCCACGCAGCCGCAATCCGCAACCGCCGGGGCCGCCGCTGTGAGCTTGCACCTTCAGACCATCTGATGACGGCCCGCTACGACAAGATTGGCATCAACTACGGAGAATTGCGCATCCCCGATGCGCGGATCGCGGCGGCTATCGCGCAGGCGCTGGGGCCAGCCCGAACGGTGATCAATGTGGGGGCCGGGACTGGTTCCTATGAACCGACAGACCGCGCCGTGACGGCAGTGGAGCCTTCGGTCGAGATGAACCGCAAGCGCCGGCAGCCGGCAACGGCTGTGGTGCAGGCCAGTGCCGATGCGCTGCCGTTTGCCGACAAGACATTCGATGCGGCGATGGCGATACTGACCATCCATCACTGGCCCGACAAGGCGGCTGGACTGCGCGAAGTGCGGCGGGTGACGAAAGGGCGGATCGTGCTGCTCACCTTTGATCCCACAGAGCGCCCGTGGCTGACCGACTATCTGCCGGAACTGGCGCGGCTGGATGAATCGCAGATGCCGGCCATGGCAGATTATGGCCGTTGGATGGGCCCAGTACGCGTCGAGCCGCTGCTGGTTCCGCACGATTGCACAGACGGTTTCCTCTATGCCTATTGGCGGCGGCCCGAGGCCTATCTTGATGCGCGCATACGGTCTGGCAGCTCGTCGTTCTGGGGGCTGCCCGGATTGGAGGCTGGCATGTCCCAGCTGGCAGATGATCTGCGGTCGGGCGCGTGGGAACGGCGTTATGGCGAGTTGAGGCGCCGGGAGACGTATGACGCAGGCTATCGCCTTGTCATCGCGGAGGCTGAAAGCTGAGCGCGCAGCTCTGAAAGGGAAAGCGAGGCTCCGGAGCAAGTCCGGGGCGATGGGCATGGGTGGAGCGCTCGGCAACAAGAAAGGGCCGGCACCTCGCGGGGCCGGCCCTTTCTCTTGTCAGCCCGCCAAGGCTCACTTCACCTTGGCGAAATCCTCGTAATTGATGCCCAGCTGTTCCAGGTAGGTCTTGTACTTGGCCGGGTCGTAATGGAATTTCTCCAGCTGCGGGCGCATCTTGGCCATGATGTCGGCGTTCAGGTGGATGGCCGGCTTGTCCTCTGGCGTCAGCAGCGGATCATATTTGTCGCTCTTGAACTGCACGTCCTGCTGATAGGCCTTGGCATCGGCGATGATCTTGGGCGTCGTCACCAGATCGAGCACCGTCATCGCCACGGCCTTGGCACCCACGATCACGCCCTTGTGGGCGATCGGCGTGGCCATGGCGATGGCCGATTGCCGGTTATGGCCGATGGCGTTGGGGATGTTGGACGGATAGCGGATGGTCACCGTCGGCACCGTCCACATGATGTCGCCAATGTCATCCGAACCGCCGCCCATCGAAACCCCGCGGCTTTCGGGCGTGGAGAGCGGCGCCAGCGTGGTGGACAGCGGCTCCACCTTGACGCCATTGGCCTGCTGCATCGCCTTGGCAAAGCCCTGGTCCGCCGCGCTCCACTGCGGCAGGCCCACGGCCTTGATGTTGGCATAAAGCGCTTCTGCGAGCGGCTTGTTGCCATAGTTGGGCGCGGCATAGCCCAGCGTGCGCTTGGTCACCGTGGTGTCGGTGGCCATGGCGGCGGCTTCGGCGATGCGGTTGCCGATTTCATACAGGCCGCGGATCTTGGCGAAGCTGCCTTCGCGGAAATAATACCAGACACTGGCCTTTTCCGGCACGATGTTGGGCTGGCCGCCGCCTTCGGTGATCACATAATGGCTGCGCTGCGTGACGGGCAGATGTTCGCGCCGCATGTTCCAGCCGATGTTCATCAGTTCCACGGCATCCAGCGCCGAACGGCCATCCCAGGGCTGGCCGGCGGCGTGCGCGGTCTTGCCCTTGAACGTGTATTCCACGCTCACCATGCCGTTGTTGCCGGCCGGGCCCCAGCTCACCCCGAAATCGCGGCCAACGTGCGCGAAGATGGAAGCATCAACGCCGTTGAACATGCCGGCGCGCACATAATAGGCCTTGGTGGCCAGCAGTTCCTCGGCCACGCCGGGCCACAGCATCAGCGTGCCCTTGATGCCGTTCTTTTCCATCACGTCCTTGGCAGCCAGCGCGGCGACGACCATCATCGGCATGCCGCTGTTGTGGCCCTCGCCATGGCCGGGACCGCCTTCCACCATCGGCTTCATCTCGACAACGCCGGGATATTGCGACAGGCCGAGCAGGCCATCGATGTCGCTGCCCAGCGCGATCTTGGGGCCGGCGCCATTGGACCAGGTGGCCGTGAACGCCGTGGGGATGCCGGCGGCGCCGCGTTCCACCTTGAAGCCATTCCTTTCGAGGATGCCGGCCAGATATTCGCTGGTCTTGTGTTCCTGGAAGCCGGGCTCGGCATAGCTGAACACCATGTCCACCATTTCCTGCGCCAGCTTGGCGCGGGCTTCCACCCCGGCATCGGCAGCCTTCTTCTGCGCCGGCGTCGCCAGCGCGAAGGCCGGCCCGGCCATCAGGCTGGCCGCCAGCAGCGCCGCCACGAACTTGCCCCTGTTCATCGTCAAACCCCCTGTTTTCGCTGTCATCAATATTCGAAGCGCACGCCCATGCGATACACGCGGCCCAGCACATCATAGAGGCTGCGGTTGGTCATCGGATAGGCCGGCGTGTTGTTGCCCACCGGGCCATTGCCAACCAGCACCGGATCGCTGTTCAGCAGGTTGCGGACATACAGGAACACGTCGAACTTGGAGCTGCCAAGGGTGAGCCGCTTGGTGACAGAGGCATCCACGAACCACTGGCCGGAAATCCGGTTGGTGTTGATGGTGCGCTGCTCCGGCGTGGAGGCCGGGCAGCCGGTGGTGCATTCGAAGAAGTTGTTGTTGTAGACGCCATCGGAGAAGCCGCGGCCGACGAGGTTGAACGTCCAGTCGTTCACTTCGTAGTTGGCGGTCAGGCGATAGTTCCAGCTTGGCACGCCATCGCCCTGGTTCTTGCCGGCGATGTCCTCCGGCACGTCGATGCCGTTGTCGAGGATATTGTCGATATAGTGGCTGGCCAGGGCACGCAGGGTCATCTTGCCGCCGCCCAGATCGAAGCGATAGCTGGCTTCCAGATCAAGGCCCTTCACCCGCACCGACGCGAAGTTGAACGGCACCAGCCGGATCGAGGTGATGGTGCTGGCCGGGCTGACGGGCCCGTTGAAGGTGATGAACGGGCAGATATCGGCCCGGTTCTGTTCAAGGCACAGCGTGGTGATGGTCTGCGCCGTGATGGTGCCGATCGAGCCGTTCAGCTTGATGTCGAAGAAGTCGACCGACGCGGCAAATCCCGGCAGGAAGCTGGGCGTGAACACGCCGCCGATGCCCCACGTCATCGCCACTTCCGGTCGCAGATCGGTGTTCCCGGTGGTGACTTCCAGGAACTGATCGGTACGCTGGCCGCCGCCGGGCTGCGGCACGTTGATGGTGTTGGTGCGGGCAGTGCCGGGGGCGAACAGTTCGTTCAGGTTGGGCGCGCGGATGTCGCGGCTGCGCACCACGCGCAGCTTGATGTCATCAATCACCTGCCAGGTGGCACCGGCCTTCCAGGTGGTCACGCCACCCGAGGTCGAATATTCGGTGCGGCGGATGGCGCCGTTGAAATCCAGCCCCTTGGCCAGCGGCACAACGGTTTCACCAAACACTTCCCACACCGTGTAGGCGCCCTGCGTCACCCGATAATTGCCGTACAGCCAGCCCGAATTGAACTGCGGATCGACAAAGCCATCCACGCGCTCCCGCCGCCATTCGCCACCAGTGGCGAACGACACCGGGCCGGCCCAGGTTTCAAACAGGTCGTTGGTGGAGATGTTCAGCGATGCCACGTCCTGCCGCAGCGTCTGCAGGCGTTGCGGCTGGGCGCCATTGTTGAACACATAATCGATGGCTTCCTGCGTCACGCCGCCGATGCCGATGCGGTTCAAGGGCACGCAGCCATTGGTCGGATTGGCGAGCGTGGAGCGGCAGACGATGGTGCCGGGCGTGATGCCCGCCGCGTTGCCCACCGGGGCCCGCACCGCGTCCTGCGCCAGCGCCACGCGATCATTGCGCCACGTGTTGGTGAGCGTCTCGTTGGTGTTGGCGATGCCCACCTGATAATAGGTGCTGTATTTCCAGGCACCGCCCAGCACTTCCAGTTCGCCATCGGCGCCCGCCACGAAGCGATACACCTCGCGCTTGTTGTCCGAACCGGCGGCCGGGAAACCAGCATTGCTGGTGCCGATCGAGATGCTGCTGAGGTTCAGCGCCGTCATCTGGTTGACCAGCGCAGTCGGCAGGAAGGCATTGTCGCGCTGGATGGTGATGCCGGTCGATGGCGTCTGCTGATAGAAGCTCTGCCCCGAATAGGCCGAATAGCTGTACTGCACGAATGGCGTGAAGGCCGGGCTGAACTCGTAGGACAGGCGGCCGAAGATGTTGCCACGTTCCTCGTCCGGGGCGAGGCTGTTGGAGCTCCAGTGGCCTTCGCGGCTGATCAGATAATCGCCGCCAATCATCCACTGGCCGCGCGTCGCGCCATAGTTGAACTGGTTCAGGCTGGCCTGGCCATTGACGATGTTGCCGAAATAGGTGCCGCGCAGCGGGCCGGAATTGATGATGCCGCCGGGCGTGAACTGATAGGTGCCTATGCCGGCGCCCACGAAGCGTTCCGGCTGGCCATTGCCCTGCACGAAGGCCGGATTGTCGATCTGGAAGAAGCCGGATTGCTGCCAGGGCCGATCATAGGTGTCGACACCCTTCTGGGTGAAATAATCACCGGCCAGCAGGATCTTGCCGCGTCCGTCGGCGAAATCGAAGCCGCTGGTGATGCGGAACGTGTGGTTGGGCACATCGCCATAATCGGTGATGCCGAATTCATATTCGGCGCGCAGGCCCTTGAAATCCCGATTGAGCGAGAAGTTCACCACGCCCGACACCGCGTCCGAGCCATAGGCCGAGCTGGCGCCGCCGGTGACGACTTCAACACCCTTGATGAGGCCCTGCGGCACCGTCTGCGTGTCGACGAAGCCAACCGGGGTGGAGGCGACCGAGCGCTGGCCATCGATCAGCACCAGGGTGCGGGCCGGGCCAAGCGAGCGCAGGTTCACCGTGGCGATGCCGGCCTGCCCGTTGGACAGCGAGCCGGAGTTGGTGGACGAGGTCTGCGAACCGCGCACCGCTGGCAGCGTGTTCACATAATCCCCGATATTGGCCTGCGGTTCGGCCTTCAGTTCGGCTTCGGTCACGATCGAGACCGGGATCGGCGAATCATAGCCGGTGCGGCTGATGCGCGAACCGGTGACGGTGATGACCGAGCTATCCTCCTCTGCCGCCGGTTCCGCGGCGGCCTGCGCGTCCTGCGCGGCGGCCGGCATCGCCAGCGCGAGCGTTGCGGCGCCCATCAGCAAGACATGTCGCGGGTGCAGCTTGGTCTCGGTCATCATTCAACCCCCATCGATCGGGCCGGCACGTGCCAGGCCCGCAAGAAATTCAGCCGGATGCAGCATCCGGCGCCCGAACCACCCCCCGATGGCAGAATGTCCGCCCTGTTCTGGCCGTGGCGACTGGCTGGCGGTGCCCGTGCCGTTCGAGGCGCAAGGTGACCGGCACCCCACCCCTCCCAAGGCAGGTGCAGCCGATTCCCGTGTGACCCGCCATGACAGTTGCATGACAGGCCGGCAGCGGCGTTACGTCTTTTGGCGTAGAAGCGTTGGGGAGCGTTGGGGAACGCCGGGATCAGCCGCCGGGCAGTGCCACGGTCTGCGGCGGATCGGCCGGGCCAAACTGCAGGCTGCGCGTCACGCCCGCACGGCGCACGTTCACCTGCGTGCTGTGATCGGGGTGCGTTTCCCCGAACAGGCTGCCGGCGATGCGCAACGACCTGGGCCGGCCCTTCAACGTGCCGGTAAAGCGCAGGACCACCGAGTCCCCTGCCAGCCGTTGCCCGGCAAAGGCCAACGCCACGCCCTCGATGCGGAAGCGGCGGCCGACATAGGCGATCAATGCCGTCACCGCATCAGGATCGTCCAGACTGGGCTGCGCATCGGGCGCAATGGCGACCAGCGCGGGCTCGACATCATGGGCGGCCATGCGGTGGGTGACTGTCACGGCGCCGGTTTTCGCCTCGATTTCGATCACCGACAGCGTGGCGTGGCCGCGATGCGCGGCCGCCGGCAGCGCCGTCAGCAGCAACAGAATCGCGGCCAGCCAGCGCGTCATTCCTCTTCCTTCTTCTTCCCGTCCTTCTTGACGGCACGCGTTTTGGTGCTGTCTGGCGAGACTTCCAGTTCGCTGTCGACCATGCGGTTGTCACCGCCGCCGAAATCGTCGCGCACCTTCATCACCGCAGGCTCGATGCGGCGCGGATAGGCGTTGTTGCTGCGATCGGCATCCGCGGTTTCCCACTGCGGGTCGACCTCGGCGGCCTTCAGAAGCTTGGGCGTGACATGCTGCCAGGTCACCGCCTTCGGGCTCTGGCGCCAGACTTCGGCCGGGATGCGGATGGTTTCGCTGCTGCCATCCTCGTAATCCAGCTTGAGGATGATCGGCATCACCAGCCCGCCGATGTTGCGGAAGCTGAAGTGATAGAAATTGTCCTTGAAATTCAGGGCAGCGGCCTCTTCGGGCTCCAGCTTCTTCTGCAGGGCCTCGTAATCCTTGCGGTCCTTGGCCGTCACGGTGAAGCGGTCGGTCTCGTCATAGAAGTCGCGGGTGGCCGGATCGCGCTCCACCACGGGCTGCATGGTGTTGCGCGCCACGGTCAGCGGGGTCGGCTCGGTCTTGGCGCGATCCTTTGCCCAGGCCTTCTCGACCTCGGGGTTGCGGGTATCGAGCCGCGCCTTGACCACCTTGTCGAGGCTGATGTCGACATGATCGGTCGAATAGAACCAGCCGCGCCAGAACCAGTCGAGATCGACGCCCGAGGCTTCTTCCATCGTGCGGAAGAAATCATAGGGCGTCGGCCGCTTGAAGCGCCAGCGACGGGCATATTCCCTGAAGGCGTAATCGAACAGTTCGCGGCCAAGGATGGTCTCGCGCAGGATCACCAGCGCGGTGGCCGGCTTGGCATAACCGTTGTTGCCGAACTGCAGCAGGCTTTCGCTGTTGGTCATCAGCGGCACCTGATCGCGGCTGAGCATATATTCCACGATATCGCGCGGTTCGCCGCGGCGGGCCGGGAAGTTCGGGTCCCACTGCCGCTCGGCCTCGAACTGCAGGAAGGTGTTGATGCCTTCGTCCATCCAGGTCCACTGGCGCTCGTCGCTGTTGACGCTCATCGGGAACCAGATGTGGCC
>JALOSK010000031.1 GCA_025458465.1 Sandarakinorhabdus sp.
GGCTTCCGGCGACGACGAGGACCGTGTGAACGGCTCCACGAACGACTTGTAGGTGCCGACGCGGAACACGTTGACGTCAACCTGCAGTTTTTCCAGCGCGCGCGCGAAGAACAGGCGCGAACCGCCCGGACCGGCAACGATCACGCCGCCCAGCGGGTTGACCCAGATGCGCGAGGCGGCCGCCGCCAGCAGCCAGCTGTCATCGCCATAGGCCGTGGCCCAGGCGTGCACCGGCTTGCCGGCCTTGCGCACCCGCGCCACCGCATCGGCCACACTGTGGAGATTGGCCTGGCCGGCACCGGTGAAACCATCCAGATCAAGCACGACGGCCTTGATGCGCTTGTCGGCGGCGGCGCGATCCAGCGCGCGGATGACGTCACGCGCCTGCACTTCGGCGGTGCCCTCGCCGCTTGCCGCATCAAAGGGCGAAACCTCACTGGCCTGATCCACGATGGGGCCACGCAGCGTGACCACCAGGGCGCCGCCATCCGGCACGCCCTTGGCATGAAGAAGAGAGCCAGCAGTGACAGCACCAGGAAATCCTTGATGCCGACGAGGACGCGCCAGAAGATGCCGAGAGCTTTCAAGAGCAGGGGCTTTCCTGTTGGAATGACAGACTTGCATAACAGCAGCGCGCGCCTTCCGGCAACCGGTAGGCGCGCGCGCGTGCAGGCGGCAGTGTCGCACGCACGGCCGCAGGTTGCCGGTGGCTGCCGGCCGTTGCGGTTCAGCCCTCGTGGAAGCTCAGTTCGACAAGCTTGCTGTTCGTGGCCCGGCAATAGGCCGGCGTGGCATGGGTGTCACCGGGCCAGCTGCTTTCCAATGGCATCCGGAAACGCCATCCGCCATTGCCCGGCGTGGTTTCAACCGCGCCCAGCAGACGGATTGACGTGCCGCCGGTGGCGCCGATCTGGCGGGCCGCTTCGTCAAGGCAAAGGCGGAAGCCTTGTTCCGCCGCTGCCGGTACGGCGCCTGCCGCCACGTTTATGGCGGCCGGCGTGGCGCTGCCGGTATTGCTGTCGGCCTTCTTGCCTTTCGAAGCCAGCAGCGCCACCAGGCCAGCAGCCACCGCCACACCGGCGATCACCGCACCGGTGGAAACACCGTTGTCGTTGTTGCCCTGCCAGTTGCCATAGCGTGCCTGGAATTCGGCCCGGCAACCGCGATTGACCCACACGAAGTTTCGCCGCGTGTCCCAGCCCCAGCTGCGGCCCTGCCGGCAATCACCGGCAATCACGCGCACCAGCCGCACGCCGCCGTTGGTGTCCAGATTGCAGCGCGCATAGCGGTAATTCCAGCTTTCGCACTTGATGACGCGGCCGTGCCAGTCATTCCAGTTGTTGTTGTTCCAATTGTTGTTGTCCCAGCTGCCCCCGGAGCCACCCCAGCCGCCGGTGGGTGGCCGGACGGGCGGTGGCGGCGGCGGCTTCTGCCAGCTGCCGCCCGAACCGCCGAAGCCGCCGCCTGGTTTGTTGCCGCCACCGGAACCGCCTGATCCGCCAAACCCGCCGCCCGTGCCGCCGGAACCGCCCGTGCCGCCGGAACCGCCAGAGCCGCCGAAGCCCCCGCCCGGCTTGTTGCCGCCGCCGGAGCCACCAGACCCGCCTGATCCACCAAAGCCGCCACCGGGCTTGGCCGGTTCAGGGGCCGGCCGGCTGACGATGGGTCTCGGCTTGGGTGCCGGCCGTGTTGTCGCTGGCTTGGCCGGTGCCGGCTTCGCGGCAGGTTGTTCCTGCGGTGGCAGGCGTGACGGCAGCTGGGCAAGGGCCGCCGTGCTGCCCAGTTGGCCAGTCACCAGGCTGGCAGCCGTCATCAGGCCGATCGTAAACCGCATGAGAAACCCCTGATCTGCGCTGTCAGTTGATGCTGAAGGTGGCGCGGCAGCCGCCGTTCACCCAGATGAAATTGCGTTCGAACCCCCAGGTGCGGCCCTGCACGCAATTGCCCGCAATCACCCGTTCCAGGCGGACCCGCCGGCCCGCCGGGATGGGGCACTGGGCCTGCTTGTAGTTCCAGCTCTCACAGTTCACGCGGGTTTCGCCTTGAAAACCGCCACCCTGATTGCCGCCCTGCCAGCTGCCGCCCGAACCGCCGAAGCCGCCACCCTGGTTGCCACCTTGCCAGCCAGCAACGCCCAGCAGCACCTCGAAATCGGCGCGGCAGCCGTTGCGCACGGTGATGGAGTTGCGATTCCAGCGCCAGGTCTGGCCATCGCGGCAGTCGCCGGCGATCACGCGCAACATCCGGGCGCCACGGATCTGCCCGGGGACGGCGCAGCGGGCATCGCGGTAATTCCAGCTTTCGCAGCGCACCACGCGCACGCGGTCCTGGTCGCCCCAGCTGTTGTTCAGGTTGGGATCCCAGCCGCCCATGCCCCAGCCATTGTTGGTGTCGATCCTGAAGACAGCGCGGCAGCCATTGCGCACCCGGATCGCGTTGCCATCGTGAATCCAGGTTTGCCCTTCGATGCAGTTGCCGCCGCGCACCCGCAACAATTGCACGCGCGCCGCGCCCGGGGTGGGGCAGCTTGCTTCCCGATAGTTCCAGCTTTCGCAGGTCACTTCGCGCCAGTTCTGGGCCTGGGCAGGCGCAGCCGGCAGGCCGACGGCCATGCCGGCACCCAAAGTGGCGGCGATCGAAAACAACGACGTTGTGCGCATGATCTTCCCCCCGGAATCGAACTTGGCAATTGATAAACGCGCCATGCGTTCGCAATTGCCCGAATTCGGCGCTTTTCCAGCCCGATGGTCAAGACCGGGGAAATACTTGGGGCAGGATGATTTACAATGTTTTGCCTTGTTTGCCGGCCTGTTCCACCGTGAACTGCCAGGCCACCCGGCCAGACCGGGCGCCACGCGCCATCGCCCAGGCCAGCGCGTCCGCGGCATCGAAGGCAAGCCCGTTCGCCATGGCATAGCCTTCGCACATCGCCAGATATTGCGCCTGATCACAGGCGTGGAAGCCCAGCCGCAGCCCGAAGCGATCGGCCAGGGCCAGGTGATCGTCGGCAGCATCGCGCGGGTTGATGGCATCGCCCTCATTTTCAGCAAGGCTGCGCGGCACCAGATGGCGGCGGTTGGAGGTGACGATCAGGCGCACATGATCGGGCCGCGCCGAAACACCGCCATCCAGCAAGGATCGCAGGGCGTGGACAGTTTCGGCATCGGCACCCAGTGAGACGTCGTCGAGAAACACCAGGAACGGCCGCTGCGTGGCGGCCAGTTGCCGGAACAGCGCAGGCAGGCTGTCCAGCGCAGGCAGCATCACCTGCACCAGTGCCAGATCATCACCACGCGCAAGGCAATCGGCGACCACGCTGCGGGCCAGGCTGGATTTGCCCATGCCGCGCGCGCCCCACAGCAGCACGTCGTGCGCCGGCAGGCCCTTGGCATGGCGACGGACATTTTCGTGCAGGGCGGCGGCCTGCGCCTCCACACCGCGATACAGTGACAGCGGCACCGGCCGCGCCGGCGCCACGGCGAGCAGCCGCGCACCATCCCAGCCGAACCAGTGGCCGTCGGCAGGGTCTGCCGCCGGGGCAGGGGCCGGCGACAGGCGTTCCAGAGCTTCGGCAATGCGGGCAAGAAGGGCGCTGGTGTCCGTCATCACCCCAGCCTAGCCGAAGCCGGGCGGCCTGCAAGCCAGTGGTGTTGCCAGCGTTGTTGCACCTGCCCGGCCAAGCGGCTAGAGCCATGCGCGACGCGTCAACACCTTGCACAAGCGAGACACGAATGTTCGAAAGCCCGGCCTTTGCCCAGGCAACCGGCGGTGCGGCCGCTGCCGGCGGCACGGCAGCCCTGATCGGCTTCCTGCCCTATCTGGCGATCTTCGCCATCTTCTATTTCCTGATCATCCGCCCGCAGCAACAGCGGGTGAAGCAGCATCGCGCCATGGTGGATGCCGTCAAGAAGGGCGACGATGTCGTCACCGGCGGCGGCATCATCGGCAAGGCCGTGCGCGTCACCGATACCGAGGTGGAGGTGGAAGCTGGCCCGGGCGTCAAGCTGCGGGTGCTGAAGGGAACGCTGGCCGATGTGAAGCCGCGCGGGCTTCCGGCGGCTGCCAACGACAGCGCCGCCAACGCCAGCAAGGATTGATCCAGCCGTGCTCGACTTTCCGAAGTGGAAGATCTGGACGGTTGCGCTTACCGTCCTGATCGGCTGCCTGCTCGCGTTGCCCAACGTGCTGCCGCAATCGACGCTGGCGGCGCTGCCGGATTTCCTGCCGAAGAACGCCCTGCCGCTTGGTCTCGACCTGCGCGGCGGCTCGCACCTCATGCTCGAGGCCACGGCCGATGATGTGCAGAAGGCCAAGCTGGACGCGCTGGAAGACACGGTGCGGGCCGAAATGCGCGCCGCCGAAAATGGCGCCATCGGCATTTCCGATCTTTCGCTGCAGGGCGGGCGCCTGCGCTTCACGGTAACCGACGCGACCCGCGTGGATCAGGCCGTTGGCATCATCAACCGGGTGACGGCGCCGCTGGGGCTGGGCGCCCCGCGTGAGGTTGAGGTGTCGCGCGGCAGCGTGCCGGGGCAGATCATCCTGACGCCTACGGCGGCCGGCATCGCCGCGGCGGTGGACGGTGCCATGGCCCAGGCCGTGGAAGTGATCCGCAAGCGCATCGACGAACTGGGCACGCGCGAGCCGACCATCCTGCGCCAGGGCGCCACGCGCATTGTGGTGCAGGTGCCGGGTCTCCAGGATCCGCAGGCGCTGAAGGCGCTGCTCGGCAAGACGGCCAAGCTGGAATTCAAGCTGGTTGATGTCGCGGCCGATCAGGCAGAGGTGGCGCAGGGCCGTGCGCCCCCCGGCAGCCAGATCCTGCCCAGCCTGGAAGGCGGGCAGCTGGTGGTGAAGCGCCGGGCGATCATCTCCGGTGATCAGCTGATCGATGCGCAGGTCTCCACCGATCAGAATGGCGCGCCAGCCGTGTCATTCCGTTTCGATTCCACCGGTGGCCGCCGCTTTGCGCAGGCAACCACCGAGAATGTCGGCAGGCCGTTCGCCATCATCCTTGATGGCACGGTGATTTCCGCGCCCAACATCAACGAGCCAATTCTGGGCGGCAGCGGCATCATCAGCGGCAACTACACGGTGGCCAGCGCCAATGAACTGGCGATCCTGCTGCGGTCCGGCAAGCTGCCGGTTGAACTGAAGGTGGTGGAAGAACGCACGGTCGGCCCCGATCTGGGCGCCGATTCGATCAAGGCCGGCATTTCGGCCAGCATCACCGCCGTCATCCTGGTGTCGCTGTTCATGGTGATCACCTATGGCCGCTTCGGCGTCTATTCGGTGGCGGCGCTGGTCATCAACGCGGTTCTCATCCTGGGCATCATGTCGGCCCTTGGCGCCACGCTCACGCTGCCGGGCATTGCCGGCTTCGTGCTCACCATGGGCGCGGCGGTCGATGCCAACGTGCTGATCAACGAACGCATCCGCGAGGAATTGCGCCGGTCCCGCGGCGTGCTGTCGGCGATCGAGACCGGTTACAAGGAAGCCAGCGGCACCATCTTCGATGCCAACGTCACCAACGTCATCGCATCGGCCATCATGTTCGCGCTCGGCTCCGGCCCGGTGAAGGGCTTTGCCGTGGTGCTCACCATCGGCATCATCACCTCGGTGTTCACGGCGGTCACTGTCACCCGGCTGATGGCATCGCGCTGGTTCGCCTCGGCCCGCCCGACGCAGCTCGTGCTGTAAGGACAGAACACATGCGTTTGCTGAAACTTGTTCCAGACAACACGAATTTCCCCTTCATGCGCTTCCGCCTGCCGGCGATGGCGCTATCGATCCTGGTCATCTTGGGGGCCATGGTGCTGGTGGGCACCCGTGGGCTGAACTATGGCGTCGATTTCGCCGGTGGCCTGATGATGGAGGTGCGCGTGGCCGAACCGGTGCGCGTCGATGAAATGCGCGCCGTGGTGAACAGCGCGGGCGCCGGCAGCGGCACCATCCAGAATTTCGGCGATGATCGCACCGTGGCCATCCGCCTGCCGCTCCCCCCCGGCGACGAAGCCGCCGTGCAGCGTGTGGTCACCCGCATCCAGGGCATCATCAGCGACCGTTACAAGGGTGCCGAATTCCGCCGGGTGGAAACCGTGTCCGGCAAGGTTTCCGGCGAACTGGTCGAAACCGGTGCACTGGCCGTGCTGCTCGCCATGCTCGGCATTGCCATCTACATCTGGTTCCGTTTCGAATGGCAGTTCGGGGTGGGCGCGCTGTTCTCGCTGGCGCACGACGTTGCCATCACCATGGGCTTCTTCTCGCTCACCCAGCTTGATTTCGATCTCAACATCGTTGCCGCCGTGCTGACAATCGTGGGCTATTCACTGAACGACACCATCGTCGTGTACGACCGCGTTCGCGAAAATCTGCGCAAATACCGCAAGATGGGCATCATCGAGCTGCTCGACCTGTCGCTCAACGAAACCCTGCCGCGCACCATCGTGACCTCGTTGACGATGATCATCGCGCTTGCGACGCTGGTGGTGCTTGGTGGCGAGGTGATGTTCGGGTTTGCCGTGGCGATGCTGCTCGGCATCATCGTCGGCACCTATTCGTCGATCTTCGTCGCGGCATCGATCCTGATCTGGCTGAAGGTCAAACCGGATACGTTCGTGCCGGCCACGACGGTCGGCGAGAAGCCGGTGATGACCAACGAGCGCCTGCCCGGCAAGCGCTGAGGTGCTGCAAAGCCAGCGCCCGAACAGGCGCTGGCGTCAGGCGTTCAGCGTGTCTGTCAGAGCGGGGCGGCGCAGGGGCCGAACGCCATGCACCACTGGCTCAGCGTGCCCATGACGATGGCGCCGATCAGCCACAGCATCCGGGTCCGGGCGTTCAGTTCCACCTGCATCGCAATCACTCCGCTGCCAGTGCCGCTGCGCCCAGGCCAATCCGGGCGCGCGCTGCATCATACTCGCGCTTCAGCCGCGCGACCAGTTCGGCGGCGGGCAGCACCTGCTTCACCGCGCCGATGCCCTGGCCACAGCCCCAGATATCCTTCCACGCCTTGGCTTCGGTGTTGCCGCCGCTGCCGAAGTTCATCGCCGAAGGATCGCTGGTGGGCAGATTGTCCGGATCCATGCCGGCCTTGATGATCGACGGACGCAGATAATTGCCGTGCACGCCGGTGAACAGGTTGGAATAGACGATATCGTCGGCCGCGCTCTCGACGATCATGTCCTTGTAGCCTTCCGCGGCGCGGGCTTCTTCGGTGGCGATGAAGGCGCTGCCGATGTAACCGAAATCGGCACCCATCGCCTGCGCGGCCAGCACCGCATCACCGGTCGCGATCGAGCCGGAAAGCGCCAGTGGGCCATCGAACCATTCGCGGATTTCCTGGATCAGGGCGAACGGGCTGGTGGTGCCGGCATGGCCGCCGGCGCCGGCCGCCACCGCGATCAGGCCATCGGCGCCCTTTTCGATCGCCTTCCTGGCAAAGCGATTGTTGATGATGTCGTGCATCACGATCCCGCCATAGCTGTGGATGGCGGCGTTCACATCCTCGCGGGCGCCCAGCGAGGTGATGATCATCGGCACCTTGTATTTCACGCACAGCTCCAGATCGGCCATCAACCGATCATTGGACTTGTGGACGATCAGGTTGACCGCATAGGGGGCATCATTTGGCCCCAGCTCGCGGTTCAGGCGCTGCAGCCATTCCTCGAACTGTTCGATGGGGCGCGCGTTCAGGCTGGGAAAGCTGCCGATCACCCCGGCCTTGCACTGGGCAATCACCAGTTCCGGCACCGAAATGATGAACAAGGGCGATCCGATCACCGGGATCGACAGGCGGCCGGCAAGGGCGGCAGGCATGGACATCAGCATTCTCCCCGAAAGACGGAAGAAGGCTTAGCCGGCGCGGCAGCGGAACGCCACCTCATCCTCGTCGCAGGCTGCGCACCATCGGGGGAGGGGATTGTGGTAGCAGCGGGCAGATTTGAACTGCCGACCTCCGGGTTATGAATCCGGCGCTCTCACCAACTGAGCTACGCTGCCACACCACCGCCGGCGCGCACATCCGGCCGCCGGGAGGCGCTGCCATAAAGCGCCGCCCGGCGGCGGTCAACAGGGTAGGGGACAACACGGTTTCAGAAGTTGTAGACCAGCGTGGCGCGGGTGACCGTGTCGGTGTTCTCGCGGCCCGGCGGCGGGTTGCTTTCGTTGTTCAGCTGGAAGGAAAAGCGCGCCGAAAGCCGGCCGTTCAGCTTGGCCGTCAACTGGCTGAGGCTGAGCAGCGAGTTGTTGACGTTGTCGGCATAGTAGGTCGCCGTCTGCGTGAAGGTCATGCGGTCGCTGATGATCCACTTGCCATTCAGGCCGGCGCGGGCGGCCAGCGTGTTCTCGTTGATGCCGTTGGTGAAGCGCGTCTGTCGCAGGGCGGGGCCGCCATCGACGGCGATGGTGAGCCGCGGGGTGTCGACCAGTCGGTAGCCGATACCGATGGACTGGGTGAAGCGGCTGGAAAAGCCGGTGAACCGGTCCTGTTCCCAGCTCAACGCCAGCACCGCAAATCCGTGGCCGTTGAACTTCCAGTTGCCTTCATAGCCGGCGAAATAGCGTTCGCGCGACGTGACGCCATTGTCTTCCTGATAGTCCATCACGCCACGCAGCGTGTGTTTCCAGCGCCGGGTTTCCTTGCCCAGGTTGACGCCCACCGCAAGGCCACGGTTCTCGGTGTTGCCGGACGAGATGAAGCCGCCCGCTTCGCCCTGGCCGCCCCAGCCTTCGAAGAACCCCTGGGTCGCCAGCTTTTCCTCACGCGCCTTGGCGGCAGCGGCGTTGATGGCCGCCACCTTGGCATCGATTTCGGTCGCGCTGTCCGGATTGGTCTGCTTGGCGATGTCCGCCACCACCTTCAGCTGGTCCGGGTTGGCAGCGGCCGCGTTGATCATCGCATCAACCGCCGGCGGGATTGGCGCGGCCTGTGCCGGCATTGCCAGCAGCGCCGCCAATGGCAGTGCGAGGACTTGCAGATGATTGGTCGACATATC
This sequence comes from Sandarakinorhabdus sp., assembly GCA_025458465.1. Taxonomy (GTDB): domain Bacteria; phylum Pseudomonadota; class Alphaproteobacteria; order Sphingomonadales; family Sphingomonadaceae; genus Sandarakinorhabdus. The sequence continues at coordinate 8,994 of JALOSK010000031.1, forward strand.
CACCCCGATTGTTGTTGTCTTGCGTTGGCCTTGTCGGAAAGCGTGACTGTCGGTCAACCCCGGCCATGCATCCGTGATGTTGGGGACTGTCATTTCCGGGGCGGGTGTTGCAAAGGGGCGGCATGACGCTGTCTGCCGACATCAAACCGATTCCGCTCTCGCTCATCGACACCGATCTGGCTGCCGCCGCCGCCGGCTTCGGCGATGCCTTTGCCCGCACCGGCTTTGCCGTGGTGTCCGATCATGGCATCAACCAGGCCCTGATCGACCGGGCGATGACGGCCACAAAGGCCTTCTTCGCGCTGCCGGAAGAAGTGAAGCGCCGTTACGTGGTGCCCGGGGGCGGCGGGCAGCGGGGCCTGACGCCGTTCGGCATCGAGGCGGCCAAGGGCCACGCCAAGGCCGATCTCAAGGAATTCTGGCACGTGGGCCGCGAACTGCCGCCCGGCCATCCTTATGCCAGCCTCATGCCGCCCAATCTGTGGCCCGAAGAGGTGCCGGAATTCCATTCGGCCGTGTGGGCGCTGTATGACGCGCTCGACAAGGCGGGGCTGCGGATGCTGCGGGCGATTGCCGTGCACCTGGGCCTGGCGCCGGATTTTTTCGTCGATCCGGTTCGCGACGGCAATTCGATCCTGCGGCTGCTGCATTATCCGCCGGTGCAGCCTGAAACCGCCGGTGCCATCCGCGCCGGCGCGCACGAGGATATCAATGTCATCACCCTGCTGCTGGGGGCCGAGGAAGCCGGGCTGCAACTGCTGGGCAAGGATGGCGAATGGCGGTTCATCGATGCGCCGCCGGGCAGCCTGGTGTGCAACGTGGGCGACATGCTGCAACGCCTGACCGGGCATCGCCTGCCGTCCACCACCCATCGAGTGGTCAATCCCGCGCCCGAACGCATGGGGGTGGCGCGCTATTCCACGCCTTTCTTCCTGCATTTCCGCCCCGATTTTCTGATCGAGGCGCTGCCGGGCGGGCCGGTGGCGGAACCGCCAATCACCGCCAACGATTATCTGCTGGAACGCTTGCGCGACATCAAGCTGCTGTGACCATCAAACAACTGTAACATTCACCGGGCAGGGGCCTTTTCATGATGATCCGCACGATGCTGTTGGCCGCCGCGCTGGCCACCGTTCCCGCAAGCGCCGCCCCGGTGCTCGACACGCCGGTGAAGGACAGCTGGTGGCAGGGCGGCCGCGATGCGCTGGCCAGCCGCCTGAAGGTGATCAACCGGCCGAAGCGGGCCAGGAACGTGATCCTGATGGTGGGCGATGGCATGGGCATCTCCACCATCACCGCCGGGCGGATCTTTGATGGCCAGCACCCCATTGATGGCCGCAAGCCGGCCAGCGGCGAGGAAAACAGCCTGGCGTGGGATGGCATGACCAACAGCGCGCTGGTGAAAACCTACAACACCAACGCCCAGACGCCGGACAGCGCCGGGACCGCATCGGCCTTCAACACCGGCGTGAAAACCCGCATCGGCGTCATCAACTTCGGCGCCGATCAGGGCCCGGAAGCCTGCAAGACCCCTGAAAAACTGCCGCGCACCTTTGCCGAAATCGCCAAGGCGCAGGGCATGGCGGTGGGCGTTGTCACCACCACGCGCGTCACCCATGCGACGCCGGCGGCCGTGTATGGCCATGTGCCGGCGCGGGACTGGGAAGGGGCTGACCGAGCCTATCCGGCGGCGGACAGGGCGTCGGGCTGCGCCGATCTTGCCACCCAGCTGGTGAATTTCCGCGGTGGGCTGGATGTCGTGCTGGGTGGCGGCCGTGCCCGCTTCCTGCCCGCCGGCAAGGGCGGCCAGCGCGATGATGGCCGCAACCTGGTGGAGGAATGGCAGAAGGCCTTCCCGCAGGGCCGCTTTGTCAGCGATGCCAAGGGCCTGCGGGCCTTGAGCAGCCGCGACACCGGCCCGGTGCTGGGCCTGTTCCATCCCGATCACCTGAACTTCGAGCATGACCGCAAGGCCGATGCCGAACCCAGCCTGCCGGAAATGACCCGCTTTGCGCTCGATCGCCTCGATGCCGGCGCCAAGGCGCGGCGCGGCAAGGGCTATTATCTGATGATCGAAGGCGGCCGTATCGATCACGCCCACCACGCCAGCAACCCCTATCGGGCGCTCAAGGAAACCCAGATGTTCAGCGCGGCGGTGGCCGAGGTGCTGGCCCGCGTGAACCTGGATGAGACGCTGGTGCTGGTCACTGCCGATCACAGCCACGTGCTGACCATCGCCGGCTACCCTGAACGCGGCAACGACATATTGGGCTATATCAAGCCGCCGGCCCGCGGCGGGGAGGGCGATGGCGCACTCAGCCCGGAAGGCTTTGCGCTCGATGATCGCGGCCAGCCGATGACCACCTTGTCCTACGCCAATGGCCCGTTCGTGGCGCGCGGCCTGTCCCGTATGCTGCCGCCGAACGATCCCAACTATCTGGCCAACAAGACCCATGGCACCAGCGGCGAAACCCATGGCGGGGAAGATGTGGCGCTGTTTGCCGAAGGCCCACGCGCCGATCTGGTGCGCGGCGTGATGGAACAGAACCTGATCTTCCACATCATGGCCGAAGCGCTGGGGTGGCGCTGACAGCGCTGCACGGCGCGCGACTTGGCGCTTGGCGCGCCGCAAGGGCGTGTTGTCACCGCACCAGCAGCCAGCCAGCCACGGTGCCGGCCAGGCCGCCGAGTCCCAGTCCGGCGATCCAGATCAACGCTGGCCAGCGCGGATGATCGCGAAGACGCCGTATCATGGCTGCCTCCAAAGTTGCCCCATCGTGTTTTTGCAAGGTTCGTGCCAGAAGATTGAGCCGAACAAGGCGCTGATTTGCCTTGTGTGCGCCGCATCATCGGCGGTCAGTCTGTAAGCCCCACCGACAGTTCCGGGTAAACCGCGCCCACGAAGAACAGGCCCTCCGGCGGCGCATTGAGGCCAAGCGCACCGCGATCGCGCGCTGCCAGCGCCGCTGCGAGATCATCCGCCGTCCACGCCCCTTCGCCCACCAGCTTCAGGCAGCCCACCATCGAGCGCACCTGATGGTGCAGGAAGGACCGTGCAGCCGCGAACACGTCGACGGCATGGCCATTTCGCACCACCAACAGCCGGTCCAGCGTGCGCAGCGGCGAATTGGCCTGGCACTGGGCAGAACGGAAGGTGGTGAAATCATGCCGCCCCACCAGATGCTGTGCGGCGGCATGCATGGCATCGGCATCCAGCGGCACCGGCACCCGCCATGCCAGCCCCGCTTCGAAGGTGAGGGGCGCGCGGCGGTTCATGATGCGATAGCGGTAACGGCGACCAATGCAGTCGAACCGCGCATGAAAGCCGGGCGCTTCGGCGCAATCAAGGATGGCGACCGGCTGTGGCTTCATCCTGGCATTGATGGCTTCCATCAGGCGGAACGGCGCGATGTCCTTGGCGATATCGGCATGTGCCACCATGGCGCTGGCATGGACGCCGGCATCGGTACGCCCGGCGGCCACCACGTCCACCGTTTCACCGGTCACGCTGTGGATGGCATCCTCGATCGTCGCCTGCACGGATGGCCCATGCGCCTGCCGTTGCCAGCCCATGAAGGGCCGGCCATCATATTCCACCGTGAAGCGAAACCGCGTCATGCAACCGGTGTGCCGGCCGGGACCTTCCAGCCGTTGAGCAGCGCCTTCACGTCCATCGCCGGCTTGCCGGCCCGCTGCACGATCGTGGGCCGCAGCGCGCCATCGCCGGTGCCGATCAGCAGGCGATCATCCAGGGTCACGCCCGGTGCTGGCGAGGCCGGCTCCACGGTGGCAGACAAGATCTTCACCCGCTCGCCGCCGATCTCAAGCCACGCGCCCGGCGCCGGGTTGAAGGCGCGCACCGCGCGCTCCAGCTGCAAGGC
>JALOSK010000264.1 GCA_025458465.1 Sandarakinorhabdus sp.
GGCGGCATCATCAGCGTGATGGCCGAATATCTGGGCGAGACCAGCCTTGATCGCGTCAACGCCCAGGTGGATGCCATCGGGCCGCGTCTGGCGACCCTGTTCACCGAGGCGGATGCCGCTGGGCTTCCGACTGGCGAAATGGCCGACCGCACCGCGCAGCGCCTGATCGGGCGCTGACGCCTCAATAATCGCGTTTCCACCTGAGGGCGCCTTCGGTGCCTCCCAGCGTGGCCACCGAGCTGAGCACGGAGAGCGAGCGGGTCAGCCCGATCTCGATCGAGGTGGCAGTATAGCCCTGGGCGTCGGTCGCCAGTTCCACATAGACATTGCGGCCCACATATTGCCCGGCGGCAAAGGTGGTGCGGCGGCCTGTGGCTTGATCTGCCGGCAGGATGCGCAGCCGATCGATGCCAAGGCCCTTGCCCACCGCACCGATCGGGTTGAAGCCGCTGCCGCCGCGCAGGGAGGCCAACGCGCCGGCCAGCTGGATGGCTTCGGGCGCCGAAAGATCGGTGACGCTGGACCCGAACAGCACGCGGCTGAGCACTTCGTCTTCCGGCAGCGCCGGCAGGGAACTGAACTTGATCTGCGGTTTCTGCGCGGTGCCATCGATGTTGAGCAGCGCGGTAAAGCCGTTGCCGCTGTTCTCGGCAGTCACCGCGATCACCGGATCGGGCGGATAGCCGCCCATGAAGCGGATGTCGCCGCGGGTGAGCTGGAAACGCTTGCCGGCAAATTCATAATCGCCGCGCACCAACTGCACGCGCCCGAACAGTTCGGGCGCGGTGGCGCCGCCGCGCAGCCGCACATCGGCCTGCCATTCCGAATTGATGCCCATGCCCTTCACGAACAGGCTGCGATCGGCATTGACCGTCAGGTTGTAGAGCCAGCGCGTGGGCGGCACATATTGCAGCGTGCGCCGGCCCAGCACGCGGGTGTTCCTTTCCGTCACCGCCAGCACCGGCACATCGGCCACGGCGGTGCGCCCCACCGCATATTCGGCGCGCGTCAGATCAAGCTTGCCGGAGACGACGCCGCCATATTCGTCGGTCGCCACCCGGATGCGGCCACTGCCGGTGGCGGTGAGATCGTCGCGGCCCAGGATGGCGGCGTTCTTCGCTTCCATGCGGATATCCATCGGGAAGCCGCGATCCCAGGAAAGATCGATGCTGCCGGCGCCGATGATGCTGCCCTTGCCCGATGTGCCGGAAAAGCGCGTGAACTCCAGCCGCGAGGCCGTGAAACGCGCATCGGCCGCCACATCGGTCGCCACCGCACCCAGCAGCGGGGCTTCGACCCGGCCGCCGGTGGCGCGCAGCCGCCCGGCGACCTGCGGATCGCCCAGCGTGCCTGACAGATCGGCCGCGATCTGCACCGGCCCGCGCACATCCAGTGCCGTGAGGCCGGTGAGGCCCCAGAAATCCTGCGCCGGCCCGGCATAGCGCAACTGGCCGACCACGCTTGCATCGGCGAGCCTGTCGGCCAGCGGGGACGGCCCGGCCGCAATACCGCCCAGCCGGGCCTGGATGCGCCCTTCCACCTTGCCGGCCCGCACGATCACCGCCCGCAGCACACTGCCGCCGCCCGCCAGCCGGGCATTCAACCCCAGATCGATGGGATTGGAGGTGTTGACCGTGCTGGACCGTGACAGGCCATTCAGGCGCAGGGCCAGATCGCCTTCGGGCACGCCGCCCGGCTGCTGCCGCAGCGTCAGATCGCCAGACACGCGCCCGGCCAGATCGACCGACGGGAAGGCCAGGCTCACCAGCCCCAGGGACACGCGCTCCAGGCGCGCCTGCAGCCGTCTTGTGTCACCCCAGTCGCCGGCCAGCTGGGCATTGCCTTCGCCGCTCAACAGCCGCGTGGTCGCCAGGTGCCAGCCTTCGGCATCGCGCGTCACCACCGCCGGCCCTTCCAGCCGTGCCTTGCGGCCATCATAATCGCCATCGCCCGTCAGTGCCCAGCGTCCCGGCGCGATGTCGGCCTGCAGGCGGCCATGGAAGGGTGCGCCGCTGTCGCCGGCCACAGCCAGGCTGGCCGTGCCGCGTCCATCGTTCAGCGCCAGCTTCCCGTCGGCGCGTTCGATCAGGAGGCTGCCGCGCTCAAGCGTTGCCAGTGCCAGCGTCGCGGTCACTTGCGGGCCAGCGTCGGCCAGCAGCAGCCTGCCATCGACATCGATCCTTTCGATGGTGATCGGCACGGCCAGCGGCAGGGTGACAGCGCGCCCACCCAGATCGAACACGGCTTGCTGCACGCCGCCAGCCGCCGACAGTTCCGCCTTGCCGGCGAGGCCGCGCCCGGTCAGCGAGAGGGTGCCGGCCAGCGGCCCCGCCGGCGTCTGCGCAAGCCGGCCACGCGCGCTCAGCCCGCCGGCGTCCAGACGCTCGACGTCCAGCACCAGAACCGGCGAGAGGGCGATGCCTGCGGCCAACGTCACCGCGCCAAGCCCGGACTGGCCATCACCCGCCACCCGCCAACCCGTTTCCGCCGGATCGAGCCGCAGGGCCACATCGCTCAAGCCATAGCCCGGCCGCGGCAGGCGGGCTTCAAGATGCGGAGCGGCCGGCGTGCCGTTGCCGGCCAAGGTGAACGGCCCGGCCAGCGCCGACGTGCCACCGACGTCCAGCGTGAAGCGCCCGCCATTCCAGCTGGCCTTGCCCCTGGCGTTCAGATCAGGGCTGGCCAGCGCCAGATCGGGCAGCGCAACAGCAAGCCCGGGTGACAGCGTGAAGCTGCCATTGAGGGCAAGGGCGCCGCCGGTGACGCGCGCGATGCTGGCGGCCGGTTGTGCCACGGCCAGTCGCAGCGTGCCGGTGCCGGCCAGCGCGCCGCCGGGGCCGGGGCGCAGGCGGGCGGTGATCACCCCGTCGCTGCGGCCCAGTGCGTCCACTGGCCAGCCCCGCGCCGTGGCAGTGCCGTCCAGCGCCCAACCGCCGGTGGCTGGGCGCCAGCCAAACCCCAGCCTTGCCGTGGCCGGCCCGGCGCTGAGGCTGACATTCTCGCCTTTCACTTCGCCATCCTGCCAGCGCAGCCGGCCGTCGCCGCGCCAGGCCGTGGCCAGTGGGGCCAGCGCCTGCGGCAGGCCGCTGACGCCGGCCACGGCCACGGCAATTGGCGCTGCAACCGGACGCTTGTTCAGATCGGCGATGCCGGCCACGCTGAGGCCAGTCAGCCGCACGGCCGGATCACCCGGCAGGGTCAGGCTGTCGGCCGTCAGGCGCGCATCCACCACTGGGGCCAGCAGCGGCCCGGCCAGCTTTGCCGTGGCCACCAGCCCGCTGACCCCCATGGACCGCGCCATTCCGGCGCCATTGTCCAGCGTGATCCGCACCTGTGTGTCCGACAGTTGTTCGCGGGCGCGGTCGAGGCGGCCGGTGGCGCTGCCGGAAAGGGTGCGGCCGGCCAGCGTGATGGCCAGCCG
>JALOSK010000265.1 GCA_025458465.1 Sandarakinorhabdus sp.
TGATCATCGTGGGCGGCTTCACCGCGCTGTTTGCCTCTGTCGTCATGCTCACCCAGAATGCGGTGAAGCTGGCGCTGGCCTGGTCCACCATCGCACAAATGGGCTTCATGATGCTGCAATGCGGGCTGGGCGCGTGGGCGCCGGCGCTGCTGCACATCCTTGCCCACTCGCTGTACAAGGCGCATGCCTTCCTGTCATCGGGCAGTGTCATCGACATTGCGCGGGCCAGCTGGTCGCCCAGCCCCGGCGGCGCCCCCCACCCGGCCCGCCTGGGGCTGGCGGTGGCCGGCGTGCTGGCGGGCGTTGCAGCGGTGGGCACGGCATCGGGTTTCGATCTGGCGGCCCAGCCCGGCGTGTTCGCCCTTGGCGCGATCATGCTGATGGGGTTGACGCACCTTGTCACCCAGTCGATCGATGCGCGGCCCACCGGCTATGTCATTGCCCGCACGGTGGCGGCGGCCGTGGGCGTGGCGGTGGCCTATTTCGCCCTGCAGGCCGGCATGGCGGCGCTGATGGCCGGCACCCTGCCCGCCAGCGCCCGGCAGACCAATCCGCTGGCGATTGCCGCCATCATCGCCGTGGTGGCCGGCTTTGCCGCCCTCACCATCGGCCAATCCAGCTTCATCGCTGCCCGGCCCGGCAACGGCGGCAGCAGCGTGCCCGATTGGGCGCAGGCCTTTTATGTGCACGCCCGCAACGGTCTGTACGTCAACAGCATCGCCAACCGGCTGGTGCTGAAACTGTGGCCGACCGGCCTGCCGGGCGCGCGCTGAACCGGAGGATGCCATGACCGACACCACCCTTGCAGCAGGACAGGCCCCGATGACCGGCACCACCACCACCGACACCACCACCGCCGATGCAGCGACACCGGCAACCGATGCGCTGGCCGAAGCCATCGCGATAGCCTGCAACCGCATTGCGCCGCTGTGGCCGCTCAAGCATTTCGTGGCAGTGAACCCGTTCCTGGGCTTTTCCGGGCAGAGCTTTGCCGCCACCGCGGCCACGCTGCGGCGTGTGACCAAGGTCAACATGCTGATGCCGCGCGATTTCTATCGCCAGGCGCTGGCCAGCGGCACGATCAGCGATGCCGATATCGACACAGCCCTGGCCCGCGCGCCGGCGGCGGCCGCCGTGCCGCCACCGGGCGCCGAAGGCGTGGCGCTGGCCAAGGCGGCGCTGGCCCGCGATCCCGGCCAGCGCGGCCATGGCCCGGCCGTGGTCGCCACCGTTGCCGAAGTGCTGGACAGGCTGTCGGCCGGTGACCGGCAGGCCAGCCGCACCGCCTTCATGGTCGATGAAATCTCGCGCTGGTGCGCGGCCTATTTCGATGAAGGCCAGGCCAGCTGGCAGATGCCGCAGCGCCAGCAGGCGCCATGGCCGGCATGGCGCGCCACCATGCGCCACGATCGCAACGCCGAAGCCATGGGCATCAAGGGCTTTCGCGCCATCATCGCCAGCCTGCCGGATGATCCGGTGGACGCCATCGGCCTGATCGTGCGCGCCATCGCCATTCCTGAAAGGGCCCTTGCCGATTATCTGCACCGCGCACTGTTCGATATCGGCGGCTGGGCGGCCTATGTGCGCTATCTGGTGTGGGACAATGGCCTGTATGGCCGCAGCGATGATCGGCTGGTGCATCTGCTCGCCATTCGCATGGCCTGGGGCTATGCGCTGTTCCGCCAGCGCACCGATACGGCGTTCCAGGCCGCCTGGGCGGCCGAAATGCGCAACGCGGCCGAACTGCCCGACGATGCCGGCCTGTGCGCGGATCCCGAACTGGCCATCGATCTGCTGTTCCAGGATGCCTATGAAATCGCCTGGCAGGGGCAGTTGCTGCGCAAGCTTTCCCGCAGCGAGGCCAGCACCGAACCGTTCCGCCTGCCCGCCCGCCCCGGCCGGCCGCCCGTGCAGGCGGCCTTTTGCATCGATGTGCGGTCCGAAGTGTATCGGCGCGCGCTGGAACAGGTGGTGCCGGGCGGGCAGACGCTGGGGTTTGCCGGGTTCTTTGGCTATCCCATCGAATATGTGCCGATCGGCCGCGAAACCGGCGGCGCCCATTGCCCGGTGCTGCTTACCCCGGCGTTCACTGTCACCGAAACGGTGAACGGCGCATCGCCAGAGGAAGAAACCGAAGTTCTGGGCCTGCGCCTGCTGCGGCGCCGTGCGGCCAAGGCGTGGAAAAGCTTCAAGCTGTCGGCGGTTTCCAGCTTCACCTTTGTCGAAAGCGCTGGTCTGGCCTTTGCGCCCAAGCTGGTCAGCGACACGCTTGGCCTCACGCGCACGGTGTCTGATCCCAACAGCGACGGGCTGGATGACCAGGTGATCGGCCGGCTGGGCCCGCGGCTGGAACCGCGCGCCATGGGCGGGCGGATGACCGGGCTGAACGCCGAACAGCGGCTGGCGCAGGCGCAGGCGGTGCTGCGCGCCATGAGCCTGACACGCGATTTCGCGCCGCTGGTGGTGCTGGCCGGCCACGGCAGCAGCACCGCCAACAACCCCCATGCATCGGGCCTGGATTGCGGCGCCTGCGGCGGCCACACCGGCGAAGCCAACGCCCGCATCGCCGCTGATATCCTGAACGATCCGGCGGTGCGCGCCGGCTTGCGCGACGCCGGCATCCCGATCCCACCCGACACCTGGTTCATCGGCGCCCTGCACGATACCACCACCGATGATGTGACGCTGTTCGATACCGACCGCGTGCCGGCCGTGCTGCGCCCGCAACTTGACGAACTTCGCGGCTGGCTGGCGCGGGCGTCGGCGCTCACCCGCGCCGAACGGGCGCGCTTCCTTGCGCTTGATGCGCCGGCCGGCGACATCGATGCGCAGGTGATCGCCCGCAGCCGCGATTGGGCACAGGTGCGCCCCGAATGGGGCCTTGCCGGCAACGGCGCCTTCATCGCGGCACCGCGCCACCGCACCGCCGGCATCGATCTGGGCGGCCGCAGCTTCCTGCACGATTATGACTGGCGGGCCGATGATGGCTTTGGCATCCTCACCCTCATCATGACGGCGCCGATGGTCGTCGCCTCGTGGATCAACCTGCAATATTATGGTTCGGTGGTGAACAACCAGGTGTGGGGCGCCGGCAACAAGGTGCTGCACAACGTGGTGGGCACGCTGGGCGTGCTGGAAGGCAATGGCGGCGATCTGAAAACCGGGCTGGCCTGGCAATCGGTGCACGATGGCACAAGATTCCTGCACGAACCCCTTCGCCTGAACGTGTTCATCGAAGCGCCGCTTGAGGCAATGTCGAACATCATCGCCGCCAGCCAGACGGTGCGCGAACTGGTGGACAACCAGTGGCTGCACCTGTGGGCGATCAACGATGATGGCCACGTGTCCCACCGCTATGCCCCGGGCGGGGAATGGACCGCGCTGTGAGTTGACCCGCAACG
>JALOSK010000266.1 GCA_025458465.1 Sandarakinorhabdus sp.
TTTTGGTGGGGAGCTGTTCCCACCGCCCGAACCGGTGATCGAAGGCCCGGCCACGCGCGTGATGAGCCTGCGCGACGGCAGCGCCAAGATGTCCAAGAGCGATCCCAGCGACCAGAGCCGCATCAACCTGACCGACGATGCCGACACCATCGCAGCCAAGGTGAAGCGCGCCAAGTCCGATGCCGATCTGCTGCCCAAGGAAGCCGCCGGGCTGGCCGGGCGGCCGGAGGCGACCAACCTCGTCAACCTGATGGCCGCCCTGTCCGATCGCAGCGTGGCCGATGTGCTGGCCGATTATGGCGGCAAGGGTTTTGGTGCGTTCAAGCCGGCGCTGGCCGACGTGATGGTGGCGAAACTTGCGCCGATCACCGCGCGCTTCAACGAACTGAAGGATGATGCCACCGCGATCGAGGCGATCTGTGCCCGCGGGGCCGAACGGGCGCGGGCCATTGCCGAACCGGTGCTGGCCGATGTCCATCGGGCCGTGGGCTTCACGGATTGAAATCAGCCGGCCTGCGGCCCATTGTTCATGGTGCAGTCAGTTGCCCGTGGATATGTTTCGGGCTAACATTGCTTTCTCGTAATGTGGAGCACCACAGCATGACCAAGACCAGCCCGAAGCTTCGCCTGATCCTGCCGCTCGCTGCCGCGCTGGCGCTTTCGGCCTGCGTGTCGCCGTTCGAGGCCCGCGTGGCGCGGTTCCAGCAGTTGCCGGCGCCGGCGGGCAACAGCTTCGTGATCGAACCGCGGGACAAGGCCAATGAAGGCGGCCTCGAATTCGCCACCTATGCCAATATTGTCCGCCAGAAACTGATGGCCGCCGGCTTCCAGGAAGCCCCCAGTGCGGACGCTGCCGCGCTTGTTGTCCAGTTGGACTATAATCTTTCCGACCCGCGCGAGAAGGTGCGCACCCGGCCCGGTGTGGGCTGGGGCGGCGGTTTTGGCGGTTGGGGCCCCGGCTTTGGCGGCTGGAACCCCTATTGGGGTTGGGGCGGCTGGGGCGGCGGCTTTGGCGGCTGGGGCCCGGGCTGGGGCGGCTGGGGCGGCGGCAACGACGTCTACAGCGTCACCACCTACAACGCGGTCGTCGCCATGCGCATCAACCGCAAGGCCGACAAGAAGAGCGTGTTCGAAGGTCGCGCCGAAACCGTGAGCAGCAGCAACAACCTGACGCAGCTGGTGCCCAATCTGGTGACAGCGATGTTCACCAACTTCCCCGGCAACAGCGGCGAGACGGTGCGGGTGCGCTTCGATCCTGCCAAGCCGGAAAGGCCACCGACGGTGAAACCGATCCGCTGAAACGTACGCCGAAGACATGAAAGGGGCGCCGGTGTGAAGCCGGCGCCCTTTTTCGTGTCTGCGATGCGTCAGTTGCGCGGTGTTTCCTCGTTGTAGCCCATGCGGTTGGTGCGGTCCTGCGCCCAGGCATCCACCTGGCGGCTGTTGCAGCCGGCCATGCCGCCGGGCCCGACCACGCTGCAGCTGCCGATGCTGCCGCCGGCTCCGCCGGTGCCGCTGCCCAGCAGCAGGGCACGGTTCTGGGTGAGCACACTCTGCCGTGTCTGGGCTTTGCGCAGCGGTTCGGGAATGCGGTAGACTTCCGATTCAGGCAGCCGTGCGCAGACGACGATTTCATCAGCCGACGCCGGCTTGGGGCATTCCTCGTTGCCGAACACCGTCACCAGCCGCTGGCGGGGCTGGCTGCCATCGCCCGATGGCAGGTCGCTGGGCTTCAGCATGGTTGGGCGCGCCGGGGCTGTGGTGGGCACGGGCGGCCGTTGCTGGGCCTGTGCCGGCAGCAGGGCGGCCGGCAGCGCCGAAGCCAGGGCAAGAAGGGCAAGCAGGCGGCGCATCGGTCACGGCTCCGGATGATGTATCGTCTTGCAGGATAGGCGGATTTCACCGGCCTGGGAACTGCCAATCCGGTGGCGACGATGATCCGCCGGCCGTGTCCGTAGCCTGAACGAAAAAAGCCCCGCGCCGGGAGGCGGCGCGGGGCTTTTCTGTTGGTGCGACTGGCGCCTCAGTTGGTGGCGGCGGCCTGCATGGCTTCCAGCCGGGCAATGGCGCCCTCGTCACCGGCGGTGCGCGCGGCGGCCAGCTCATTGGCCACAGCGGTCACGTCGATTTCCGAAACCGGGGTGGCCCTTTCGGCAAGGATGGTCAGGCCCGTTTCGGTCACTTCGGCAAAGCCGCCATCGATGAAGAAACGCTGGGTGGCGGGGCCGCCATCGGTTTCATGGATGGCAATCGCGCCGGGGCGGATGGTGGACATCATCGGCGCATGGCCGGGCAGCACGCCGAAGTCCCCTTCGGCGCCGGGCACGACCACCATCGCCACCTTGGCCTTGGCCAGGCGGCGTTCCGGCGAGACGAGTTCGAAGTCGAGCAGGTCTGCCATGGCTTATGCCGCGTCCGCGGCCAGCTTCTTGGCCTTGGCGATCGCGTCCTCGATGGTGCCCACCATGTAGAAGGCGGCTTCCGGCAGATGATCATATTCGCCGGCCACGATGCCCTTGAAGCCCTTGATCGTGTCTTCCACGGCCACGAACACGCCCGGCGTGCCGGTGAAGATTTCGGCAACGTGGAACGGCTGCGACAGGAAACGCTGGATCTTGCGGGCACGGCTGACGACCAGCTTGTCCTCTTCCGACAGTTCATCCATGCCCAGAATGGCGATGATGTCCTGCAGGCTCTTGTACTTCTGCAGCACTTCCTGAACCTGGCGGGCCACGCCGTAATGCTCTTCGCCCACCACGCGCGGTTCCAGCACGCGGCTGGTCGAATCCAGCGGGTCGACGGCCGGGTAGATGCCCAGCTCGGCGATCTGGCGCGACAGCACGGTGGTGGCATCAAGGTGCGCGAAGCTGGTGGCCGGCGCCGGGTCGGTCAAGTCGTCGGCCGGCACGTAGATGGCCTGCACCGAGGTGATCGAGCCCTTGTTGGTGGAGGTGATGCGCTCCTGCAAGGCGCCCATGTCGGTCGCCAGCGTCGGCTGATAGCCCACGGCCGAAGGAATGCGGCCCAGCAGTGCCGACACTTCCGAGCCGGCCTGGGTGAAGCGGAAGATGTTGTCCACGAAGAACAGCACGTCCTGGCCTTCGACGTCGCGGAAATATTCCGCAATCGTCAGGCCCGAAAGCGCGACGCGGGCGCGGGCGCCGGGCGGCTCGTTCATCTGGCCATAAACGAGGGCCACCTTGGAGCCTTCGGAGATGGCGTTGCCATCCGCGTCCGACGCGATGACGCCGGCTTCGAGGAATTCGTGATACAGATCGTTGCCTTCGCGGGTGCGCTCACCCACGCCGGCGAACACCGAGGTGCCGCCGTGGCCCTTGGCGATGTTGTTGATCAGTTCCTGGATCAGCACGGTCTTG
>JALOSK010000267.1 GCA_025458465.1 Sandarakinorhabdus sp.
ATTGCCGCCCTGCGTGAACGCGAAGGGGAACGTGCGCAGGCCCACGAACGCCAGCTGGCCGAACTGAACACCAGGTTCGAGGCGCTGGCCGGGCGCGTGCTGGAACAGGCGCAGGGCCAGTTCCTCAACCGTGCCGAACAGCGTTTCACCGAAGCGCTGGCGCCGGTGAAGGAGACGCTGACCCGATATGAAGGCGAGATGAAGAAGATCGAGACAGCGCGCACCGAAGCCTATGGCAGCATCAAGGAAGCGGTGGACGGCGTGCGCGCCGGGCAGGAACAGGTGCGCACCGAGGCGGCAAAGCTGGTCGGCGCGCTGCGCGCCAGCCCCAAGGCGCGCGGCCGCTGGGGCGAACAGCAGTTGAAGAACGTGCTGGAGATGGCCGGCCTGGCCGAACATGTCGATTTCGCCACGGAGGTTTCCACCGATGGCGATGATGGCAAGCTGCGCCCTGACGTGATTGTGCGCCTGCCCGGCGGGCGGCAGCTGGTGATCGACGCCAAATGTTCGATGAACGCCTTTCTGGATGCCTGCGAGGCGACCGACGATGCGACACGCATGGCCTTTCTGGAAGTGCACGCCCGCGCCCTGCGCACCCACGCCGATCAACTGGGCCGCAAGGCCTATTGGGACCAGTTCGCCGGCACCGCCGATTATGTGATCATGTTCATCCCCGGCGAACAGTTCCTCACCGGCGCGCTGGAGGCCGATGCCGGCCTTTGGGAATATGCGTTTGAACGCAAGGTGCTGCTGGCGACGCCCACCAACCTTGTCGCCATCGCGCGCACGGTCGCGGTGGTGTGGCGGCAGGAACGCATGGCGGCCGATGCCGCGCAGGTCGCCGAACTGGCCAAGGAGCTGTACAAGCGGCTGGCCACGATGGGCGGCTATGTCGAGAAGCTGGGGAACAATCTCGACACGGCGGTGCGCAGCTTCAACGGCTTCGTGGGCAGCCTTGAAGGCAGCGTGATGCCGCAGGGCCGCAAGTTCCTGGACCTTTCGGTTGATCCCGGCGCGAAAAGCCTGCCGGTGCTCGAGCCAGTGGAAACCGCCGTGCGCGAGGCCCGGCGTGATCGTGACTTGAGCTTCGATGATGCCGCAGAATGATCGGTTGCCTGATCAGTCCACCACGCCCAGCACGATCAGGATGACGAGATAGGCCGACAGGTTCATCATGCCTGCGATGGACAGATAGGCCGTGCGCCAGCCCGCCTCCCACCAACCCAGCGCATAGGCACCGCGCAGCGCGGCAAACATGTGCACCGCCGGGGCCAGCGTCAGCGGCACCCAGACGAACTGGGTGACGATGTTGGCCGAAAGCAGCAGGCTGCCAGCCACGAACAACAGGCTCATGAAGCTGATCGAATAAAGCGCGAAGATGGCGTGTTCATAGACCGTAACCGGCGCCCCGTTGTCCCGCCGGCGCCAGAAGAACACCAGCCACAGCCACGGCAGCGACAGCGGCACCAGCAGGAAGCTCAGCTTGTAGGCCTTGGTCTGCAGCTTGTAGAGGAACAGCTTGGGATTCTTCAGGGCTGCCCTGGCCTTTTCGTCCAGCCATGGCAGGCCGAAGTTGATCTTCGCGTCCCCGCGCGCGTTGGCCGCCGCAATCTCGTCTGCCAGCCGATCGCTGATGCTGGCCTCGCCTGGCCCCGCCTGCCGACCCAGCGCCTGCACCACGCCGCGCGCACCTTCGAGGCGCTGCACCTCGGCCGTGTCGTTCTTCGCGCGGGCTGCCGCAATGTCACGGTCGATGTCGGCCAGCGCTTGGGACAGGGCCTGCGCGTTCTGCTTCGGGTCAGCAGAGCCCACCTGCACCTCGCCGACATTGTCGTTGAAGCCCACGAACGACAGCACGAAGAACATCAGGAACACGACCATCAGGAACAGCGGCACCGGTGCGATGTAGCGGGCCCGCTGCCCGTCGACATAGCTGCGGATCAGCTGGCCCGGACGGAACAGCAGCATGGGCAGCGTTGTCCAGAACCGGCCATCGAAATGGGTGACGCCGTGCACCACTTCGTGCACCACCTCGCCGATGCTGCGATGCAGATGGGCGCGCTGCCCGCATTGGCCGCAGAACGGCCCGGCAAGAGCCGCGCCGCAGTTGGCGCAGCTGGCTCCGTGCGGCGCCGGGCCTGCGGCTGCCGGTTGCAGCGCATCGGCCGCCAGCGCTGCCGTCGCCAACGCTCCCCCGGCCTCGATCTCGTTGCTCACGCCTGCATGTCCCCCGCTTCAGGGCTGCGAGTGTTGCCATAATTGTGGATGGCCGCAATGGCGCGATTGCGCACAAAACAGCAGCGGCTTATGACGAACAAAACGGGAGCGAGACACGATGGCTGGCGTGAACAAGGTGATTTTGGTGGGGCGGCTGGGCAAGGATCCCCAGACCAAGAACTTCCCCAACGGCGGCAGCGTGGTGGAGTTCACCATGGCCACATCCGAAACCTGGCGTGACAAAGCCTCTGGCGAGCGCAAGGAAAAGACGGAATGGCACAATGTCGTCATCCGCAACGAGAATATCGGCCGCATCGCCAGCCAGTATCTGCGCAAGGGCAGCGAAGTGTATATCGAAGGCAGCATCGCCACCCGCAAATGGCAGGACCAGAACGGGCAGGATCGCTATACCACCGAAATCGTCGTTGGCCCGTTCAAGGGCGAACTGGCCCTGATCGGTGGCCGTGATGGCGGCGCCGGCGGTGGCGGCGGTGGTTATGGCGGCGGTGGCGGCGGCTATGGCGCCGATGATGGCGGCTATGGCGGCGGTTCGGGCGGCGGGGCCCAGCCGGCTCCGGCCAAGCGCCCGGCGTTCGACGACGATCTGGACGACGACGTGCCGTTCTGAGCGCGGACGCCTTGGGGGCTCAGCCCTTCTTCAGCACCGCGAACGGGCTGCGGGCCTGCACGGCCTCGTCTTCGCTCAGGATGCCGGCCACCGTGCCGGGCAGCCGGGGATAGGGATCAAGGCCCAGCGCAAAGGCCTGGGCGGCAATCTCGCCGGCATCGATCACGTCGCCGTCCAGAATCTCGACATCCAGATCATCGCTGGCCAGCTCGATCTCGCCGCCATCCGGCGCAGCATCCGTCAGCAGCAGCGCGATGCGTTCCTTGATGCGGAACGGCACCGGCTCGGCGCTGGCCACGCAGGGCTGCGCGCCCCTGGCCGTCACGCTGCCCGTCACGCGGATGCCGGCCGCCTCGCGCCGCACCTCCAGACCGGCGGTGAGCGTGTCCAGCGCCAGCAGACCGAACCGCGCGCACAGCGCGGCACGCTCGCCCGCATCGGCCTCCAGCGCCAGCCGCCGCGGCGTGCCGCCCACTTCATGGGCGCGCAGGGGCCGGCTGAATTCGGGAGTCCCGCCATGCCTT
>JALOSK010000032.1 GCA_025458465.1 Sandarakinorhabdus sp.
GGTGGAACGTTTCTATCGCGATGTGCGCCTGCTGCGCATCTACGAAGGCACCAGCCAGATCCAGCAGACCATCATCGCCAAAGCCCTGATGAGAGAACAATTTTGAAGGAAGGCAAGTGATGAGACGTGCTGCCATTGTATCGCCGATCCGCACCGGCGTGGGCCGTTTCGGCGGGGCGCTGGTCGGCTTTCCGGCTGGCGAACTGGGCGCCATCATCCTGAAGGCGCTGATGGCACGGACCGGCATCGATCCCGAACGGGTGGACGACGTCGTGTTCGCCCACGGCTATCCCAACGGCGAAGCGCCTTGCGTGGCACGCTGGAGCTGGCTGGCGGCGGGCCTGCCCGAAAGCGTGCCCGGCGTGTCGCTGGACCGGCGCTGCGGATCGGGCCTGCAGGCGGTGATCGATGCCGCCATGCGGGTGTCGACTGGGGCGGCCGATATCGTGGTGGCCGGCGGCGTCGAAAGCATGAGCCAGGTGGAATATTATTCCATCGATCACCGCAATGGCGCCCGCATGGGCAGCACCACCTTCCATGATCGGCTGGTGCGCGGCCGGGTGATGAGCCAGCCGATCGCCCGCTATGGCGTGATCTCCGGCATGATCGAGACGGCCAACAACCTGGCCCGCGATTACGACATCAGCCGCGAGGCCTGCGACGCCTATGCCGCCCAATCCCACCAGCGCGCGGCGCAGGCATGGGCGGATGGCAAGTTCGCCGATGAACTGGTGCCGGTGGAGGTGCCGCAGAAGAAGGGGGCGCCCACCATCTTCGCCAGTGATGAAGGCATCCGCGCCGATGCCACGCCTGAAAGCCTGGCGCAGCTGAAACCCATCGAGAAGGACGGCGTGGTGACCGCCGGCAACGCCAGCCAGCAGAATGATGGCGCCTCCGCCTGCCTGGTGGTGGCCGAAGAGCTGCTGGAACCGCTGGGCCTCACGCCGATGGCCTGGCTCAAGGGCTGGGCGGCGGCTGGTTGTGATCCATCCCGCATGGGCATTGGCCCGGTGCCGGCGGTGGAGCGGCTGTTTGCGCGGCACAAGCTGGGCTGGGACGACATCGATCTTGTGGAATTGAACGAGGCGTTCGCGCCGCAGGTGCTGGCCGTGCTGAAGGGCTGGGGCTGGCACGATCCGGATCGCCTGAACGTGAACGGTTCGGGCATCAGCCTTGGCCACCCCATCGGCGCCACCGGCGGGCGAATCCTGGCCACGATGCTGCACGAACTGCATCGCCGGCAGGGCCGGCTGGCGCTGGAAACCATGTGCATTGGTGGCGGGCAGGGCCTGGCAGCGGTGTTTGAACGCGCCTGAACCACAGGCTTCAACTGTTAGGGTTAACAGGATTTTAGCACGAATCCATTATGGGCCTTTTTTCGCGAGGGATGCGAAAAAGGGGTCTGAGTGATGGTACGCTTGATGTTTCCGGCCATGGTCGCTGGCATGTCCATGGTTGTGCTGGCTGCGCCTGCCATTGCGGTGGTGCCGATTTCCGGCCTGATCAATTCGGGCCAGGTGGTGGGCGGCGGCAGTGTGTCGGTGGGCACGGTGCAGGATGCCAACTGGTTCATCAACGGCACTGCGCAACCGTGGAACAGCATCGTCAACGGCAGCTTTCCGCAACCGCCCTGGCTGGCCGACAACAGCGTGTCGCGCTGGATGACGCCGGCATCGAACCCGGCGACGTCCTTTGATCCGACGACGGCCGGTTTCTATGTCTATTCGCTCGATTTCGATCTGACCGGCTTCCAGCCCGGAACCGCCAGCTTCAGCGGCAGGTTCGCGGCAGACAACGCTGTCGCTTCGATCACGCTGAACGGCAACACCGTCTTCCAGGCCGGCCCGGGCAGCTTCAGCGGTTGGACGGCATTTTCGGCCACTTCCGGCTTTGTCACTGGCACGAACCAGTTGCTGTTCACGGTGCGCAACGATGCCGGTTCCGGCAATCCGACCGGCCTGCGCGTCGAGTTTTCCAGCAGCAGCATCAGCGCCGTGCCTGAATCGGCCACTTGGGCGATGCTGATCGCCGGCTTCGGGCTGGTTGGCGCGGCCAGCCGTCGGCGCCGGGCAATTGCGGCAGGCTGATCGGGTACCACAAGCGACCGGGGCCTCGCCGGGGTATTTCGGCGCGGTATGGTTAAGGCTTGTTCGTTTTACAGTAGTTTACTTGCGCTTAACCATAAGCATCAGTTAGTTGGCGGTCATTCAAGTGGAGTGACCTATGTTGCGTATTGTAAGTGCGTTTGCGGCCGCCGCGCTTTTTGCCGGCCCCGTTCTGGCCACTGTTGCCATCCCGGGATTGGTCAACAGCGGGCAGACTGCTGGTGGCAGTGTCAGCACCGGTACGGTTGTCGACGCGAACTGGGTGCTGGCTGGTGGCACGGCCTGGAACAGCACGTCCATCAACTCGCGGTGGCTGGCCAACAACGCCACGTCACGCTGGCTCACGCCGGCCAGCAATGGCAACGAGTCTTTCGATCCGGCGGCTGATGGCGTCTACACCTATTCGCTGTCGTTCGATCTGACCGGCTTTGCAGCGGACACGGCGGCCTTCACGGGCCGGTTCGCTGTGGACAATCAGGTGACCCAGATCCTGCTGAACGGCACACCGATCAGCCAGGCTGGCCCGGGCAGCTTCAACAATTGGTCCGGCTTTTCGGCGGATTCCGGCTTCCTGGGCGGTCTCAACACGCTGGCCTTCACCGTTCGCAATTTCCGGCAGAATGGCGGCAACCCGACGGGGCTGCGTGTCGAGTTCCTGTCGAGCACGATCGAGCCGCTTGGCAATGGCAATGCGGTGCCGGAACCGGCCAGTTGGGCCATGCTGATCGCTGGTTTCGGGCTGGTTGGTGCAGCAGCGCGCCGCCGTCATCCGGCCTTGCAATTTTCGTGATTAATAATGGTTATTCAATGATTATTTGCGCTTTCTTCACGATTTGCTAACCTCCGGCTTCGCGCGATTCGGGCGGCGAGGGCCGTTTCGCAGCTGGGTGGACGAGGCCGGGGGGCAACGTCACGAAGGGGCGGAGCGGAAATGTGGCGGCAAGCTTGCGTCACACGCCTGAATCGGCGACACGATGACGAAAGTCTAACCCCTGGTCGGGGGCTAGGAGCGGTGCCGGTTCGCGAGAGCTGGCACCGCTTTCTTTTTGGGCCACCAGGGCCGCACCTGCGCTTCCCTTCCGTGCTGGCCGGCGATAAGCCTCGGCCATGGTTCATGCGCCGTTTCCAGCCGCCCTTGCGGGCATCCGCGTCCTCGATCTGTCCCGCGTACTGGCCGGGCCGTGGAGCACGCAGATCCTGGCTGATCTGGGCGCCGATGTGGTCAAGGTGGAGCAGCCCGGTCGCGGCGATGACACCCGTGCCTGGGGGCCGCCCTGGCTGAAGGATGGCGACGGCGAGGACGAGATCGGGACATCGGCCTATTATCTGGCCGCCAATCGCAACAAGCGTTCCATCGCGGTGGACATGGCCGATCCTGAAGGCGCCGCCCTGCTGCGCGACCTGGCCGCGCAGGCCGATATCGTCGTGGAAAATTTCAAGGTGGGCGGGCTGGCCAAATATGGTCTCGATTGGCCCAGCCTGCGCGCCATCAAGCCTGCCCTTGTCTATTGTTCCGTCACCGGTTTCGGGCAGACCGGGCCTTATGCCAATCGCGGCGGCTATGATTTCGTGGCGCAGGGCATGGGCGGCTTCATGGCCGTGACCGGCGAGGACGGCGGTCAGCCGTTGCGCGCCGGCGTCGCCATGGCCGATCTCACCACCGGGCTCTATGCCACCATCTCCATCCTCGCCGCGCTGCGCCACGCCGAACGCACGGGGGAAGGCCAGCAGATCGACATCAGCCTGCTCGACACGCAGATCGCCTGTCTGGCCAACCAGGCGATGAACTGGCTGGTGGGCGGCGTTGATCCGGGGCGCATGGGCAACCGCCACCCCACGGTGGTGCCCTATACGGTGTTCAGGGTGGCCGATGGCGAGATGATCATCGCCATCGGCAATGATGGCCAGTTCCGCGCCTTCTGCGCTGCGATGGGTGTGCCGGCGCTGGGCAGCGATCCGCGCTTTGCCACCGCCAGCGCCCGGCTGATCAACCGCGATGCCATCGAGGCCGAAGTGCAGCGGCTGGTGGCGGGCGAGCCCGGCCTGCCGCTGATCGATCGGCTGGTGGCCGCGGGCGTGCCGTGCGGGCCGGTGAACAAGGTCAGCGAGGTGTTCGCCGACCCGTTCATCGAAGCCCGGCAGACGGTGCACCGCTTCGCGCGCGATGATGGCGCAGTGATCCCCAGCGTCGCCTTTCCGGGCAAGCTGAGTGCCACCCCGGCCACCATGCGCAACCCGCCGCCGCGGGTGGGCGAGGATCTCGACAGCGTGCTGGCCGACTGGCTCAGCGGCCACTGAAGTTCGGCGGGCGCTTTTCCAGAAAGGCCGCCATCGCCTCGCGATTGTCCTCGGTGGTGTGGGCCAGCGCCTGCATGGCGGCGGAAAGCTGCAGCACGGTTTCCAGCGTGGCGCCGCGCGCTTCCCACAGCAGGCGCCTGGTCATGCGCACGGCCTGCGGCGGGTTGGCGGCGATGCGGCCAGCGATGCTCCGCGCGGCGTCCATCAGTTCGGCATCAGGCACCACGCGGCTGACGAGGCCAATGCGCAGCGCTTCGGCGGCGTCCACCATGTCGCCGGTCAGCGCCATTTCGGCGGCCTTGGCGTGGCCCACCACATGCGGCAGCAGCCACGCACCACCATCGCCTGGGATGATCCCCAGCTTCACGAAACTCTCCGCAAATTTCGCGCTTTCGCCGGCGATGCGCACGTCGCACATGCAGGCCAGATCGCAGCCGGCGCCGATGGCCGGCCCGTTCACCGCCGCCACGATCGGCACTTCCAGCGCCGCAAAGGCACGTGGCAGGCGCTGGATGCCGGTGAGATAATTGCGCCGCGTCTGGATCGGCTGGGGGCTGGCGAGGCCTTCGCCGCTCACCATCTTCCTGAGGTTGCCGCCAGAGGAAAAGGCGCTGCCCGCCCCGGTCAGGATGGCGACGCGCGCCTCGGGATCGCGCTCCAGCCGTGTCAGTGCGGCCAGGATCGCGTCCACCATGTCGTCATCCGAAACCGGGTTGCGCAGTTCCGGCTGATTGAGCGTCAGGGTGATGATGGGGCCAGCGGCCTCGTAGAGCACGAGATCAGTCATGCGCGTCACTGTGCGGCGGCGGGCGGTGATTGTCGAGCCAGACCCGCAGCTGTTCCAGCAGTGGCACCACCACGCGGGCCTGATGGCGCGGCAGGGCATTGGTGATCATGGCCATGTGCGGGGCGATGCTGGCCAGCGCGGCATCGCGTGCCGCCAGGCCGGCCGGCAGCAGTGATACACGCCGTGCGCGGCCATCCTTGCCATCCCGCTCCAGCTGCACCAGGCCTGCGGTCTCGAGGCGCTGCAGCGTGTTGGTCATCGCGCCCTTGGTGACCTGGGTCTGGGCGGCCAGGCGCGAGGGTGTCCAGGCCCCAGGCTGACGGGCGAGGCGATCGAGCACGCCGAAACCGGCCGGCGACAGCAGCGGCGGCAGCAGGTTTCGCAGCGCCGCGCTGGTCAATTGCTGGATGGCGGCGATTTCCGCGAAAAGCTGCTCCCAGACCGGATCATTGTGCATCGCGCTGCCTTCGAACGGCCTGTTTACCGTGGATGACCAGACGTATGGTTCAATATTGAACAAATATCGTTCAATATTGAACCACTGTCAATCGCGGTCGATTTGGGCCATGTCAGCGCACACCCAGCCCGCGCGCGATGATCCCACGCAATATTTCCCGCGTGCCGCCGCGCAGGGACACCATCGGGGCAATGTGGACAGTGGCATCAAGCGTGGCGAGCAGGCTGACCGGCGGCCGCACCGGCATCAGGGCCCGGACCACTTCGGGTATGGATTGTTCGAAGCTTGCGCCCAGATCCTTGACGATGGCGGCTTCCAGTGCCGGGTCCTCGCCGGCTTCCAGCAGTGCGGCCATGCCACGCGCCATCTGGCGCAGCACGATCAGATGCGCTGCCAGCCGTCCGATGCCGGCATGGGTGGCCTCCGGCGCGTCAGGGCCCAGCGCCACCACCAGTTCTTCCAGCAGCACCAGAGTGGACAGGAAACGTTCAGGGCCCGAGCGTTCATAGGCCAGTTCGCTCATCACCTGGGCCCAGCCATTGCCTTCGGTGCCAACCAGCGCGTCCTCGCCCACGAACACGCCATCGAAATGCACTTCATTGAAGTGATGCTCGCCCATCAGATCGATGATGGGCCGCACCGACAGGCCTTGCGCGTCCATGGGGACCAGCAGTTGCGACAGGCCTTCGTGCCTTTGCCCGCCGTCAGTTTCCTTGGCACCCGTGCGGCACAGCAGCAGCATGGCGTGGGCCTTGTGGGCATAGGTCGTCCACAGCTTGGTGCCGGTGATGCGCCAGCCGCCGGCAACGCGAACCGCGCGGGTGGAAAGCGCGGCCAGGTCCGATCCGGCGCCCGGTTCGCTCATGCCGATGCAGGCAAACAGCTCGCCGCGGGCGATGGCGGGCAGGCAGGCGGCCTGCTGGGCGGGCGTTCCATATTTCAACAGCAGCGGCCCGGTCTGCCGATCGGCGATCCAGTGGGCCGCCACCGGGGCGCCGGCGGCCAGCAACTCCTCGATCACGACCAGACGATCCAGCGCGCTGCGCTCCTGCCCGCCCAGCGCCTTCGGCCAGGTCATGCCCAGCCAGCCGCGCGCGCCCAGCGTTCGGCTGAATTCCGGGCTGTGGCCGTTCCAGCTGTGGGCGCGCTGCTGTGGCGGCAGGCCGGCCAGTTCGGCGGCGAGAAAGGCGCGCACTGCTTGGCGCAAGGTGGCATGGGCCGGTGTTTCCGGCACTGCCGGGAAACGGAAGCGACCATTTGGCGGTGCGGACGGCGCGTCGGCCAGCGGCTCTTCGGTGGCCAGCGCCCACACGCTGCCGCGGGCCAGCGCTGCCCGGCCCAGTGCGGCAAAATGCTGATGCTCGCTGCCGTGGGCGTCGCGGCGTTGCCAGAGGGCGCGGGTGAACAGGTGCAGGCGATGCTCTGCCGTCACGCCGATGGCGCCGTGCAGCTGGTGGGCAAGGGCGGCCACGATGCCGGCCGCCTCGCTGGCGCGGGCCTTGGCTGCCGCCACCCGCAGGCCGTGGCCGCCCGCCAGTGCCAGTGTCGCGACGCTCACCGCCGCATCGCTGGCCGCGGCCTCGGCAGCCAGCTGCGCCAGGCTGTGCTGCACCGCCTGGTTCTTCGAAAGCGGCCTGCCGAACTGCTGGCGCGTCTGCGTCCAGTCCAGGGTCATGGCCAGCACGCTGTCGATCAGGCCGGCGATTTCGGCGGTGGCGAGCGCGGCGGCCCAGTCTGCCGCCGGCAGATGGGGGGCTTTGCCCAGCATGGCATCGGCCAGCGGCCAGGGCGCACCCACGCTGCCATGCGCGCGGGTGATGGCGAGCACGGTGGCGGCATCCAGCGCCAGGCCGCCATCGGCTTCGGGTGCCAGTGCCAGCGGCAGGCCGGCGGCCACCAGGGCCGGCCATCCGGCGGCCGCTGCACCGGCGCGCGCCTGGCGCAGCCTGTCCTCCGTCGCTTCATGGGTGAGCAGCCGGCGCACCTGATCGATCAGCACGATGTCCATCGCCGCGCAGCCTAGACCGGGAGCGGCTGCGCGCAAGGCTGGAGATTGCAGCAGCTTCCCATCGCGGCTTCCCATTGCAGGGGCGCGCTGTCTCCGCCACGATGCGGCCATGCTGTCAGTGCTCGACATGTTTCGCGTGGGGGTGGGGCCCTCCAGTTCCCATACGGTGGGTCCGATGCGCATCGCGCTGCGCTTCCGGCGCACGCTGGAAGCGCTGGCGCTGCCGCCCGGTGCCCGCCTGCTGATCACATTGCAGGGCAGCCTGGCCTTCACGGGGCACGGCCACGGCACGCCGCGTGCCGTGGTGATGGGCCTGATGGGGCATGCGCCAGAGACGTTCGATGTCGTCAGCGCCGAACGCGATCTTGCTGCCCTTGTCGCCTCAGGCCAGTTGCTGCCCGGCCTTGGCTTCGATCCGGCCGCCGATATCGCCCTCGATTTCGACACGCGCGAGCTGTTGCATCCCAATGCCATGCGGCTGGAGGTGCTGCTGGGGCCGATGGCCCTGCATGGGGAAGACTGGTTTTCCACTGGCGGCGGCTTCATCGCCAGCCGCCGCCAGCTTGATGCGGACGCGCCTGCCGATCGGGTGCAGGCCGGCCATGACGTGCCGCACCCCTTTGGCAGCGCCGCCGAACTGCTGGCGCTGGCCGAACGGCTGGGCCAGCCGCTTGATGCCGTCGTGCTGGCCAACGAGGATGCCATCCGCCCGCGCGTGGAAACGCTGGCCGGGCTTGATCATGTTGCGGCCGTCATGCTGGCCTGCATCCAGCGCGGGCTGGAAACGCACGGCATCCTGCCTGGCGGCCTGAAGGTGGAACGGCGCGCGCCCTTGCTGTGGCAGCAGTTGCAGCAGGGGCGCAGCGAGAACGAACCGGAACGATTGTTCGACTGGCTCAACGTCTATGCCATGGCGGTGAACGAGGAAAATGCCGCCGGCGGCCAGGTGGTGACGGCGCCCACCAACGGTGCGGCCGGCATTCTGCCCGCCGTGATGCGCCATTATTGCGAGACGGACGATCAGCGCCGGCGCTTCCTGCTGACGGCGGGCGCCATCGGCCTGCTGTACAAGCAGCGCGCCTCCATCTCGGGCGCAGAGATGGGCTGCCAGGGCGAAGTGGGGGTGGCCTGTTCGATGGCGGCGGCGGGGCTGGCGGCGGTGTGGAACGGCAGCCCGGTGCAGGTGGCGAACGCCGCCGAGATCGGCATGGAGCACAATCTGGGCCTCACCTGCGATCCGGTTGGCGGGCTGGTGCAGATCCCCTGCATCGAACGCAACGCCATCGGCGCGGTGAAGGCCGCCAATGCCGCGCGGCTGGCCCTGCACCGGCCCGGCCATGGCCGCGTGAGCCTTGATCAGGTGATCGAGACGATGCGCCAGACCGGCATCGACATGAGCCACAAGTACAAGGAGACAAGCCAGGGCGGGCTGGCCGTGAACGTGGTGGAGTGCTGAACATGGTGACGCTGGAACTTCGCGACCGGATCGCCGTCATCACGCTCGATCGGCCGGAAAGGCGCAACGCGCTCACGCAGGCCATGTTGGCCGATCTGGAGCGCATCGCCGATGGCCTGCGCACCACGGGTGACGTTCGCGCCGTGGTGCTGCGCGCCGCGGGCGGCGACTTTTCGGTGGGCGCCGATATCGCCGAGATGGAAGGGCGCATGGCCAGCCCGGCCGCACTGGCGCAAGCGCGGCGCGGTGCCCAACTGGGCGCGCGGGTGATGCGGGCCATGATGGGCATCGATATGCCCACCATCTGCGCCGTGCAGGGCATCGCCACTGGCGGCGCCACCTGCCTTGCCACTGCCTGCGATGTTCGCATCGCCGCCATCGGCGCCCGGCTTGGCTATGGCGAGGTGAAGATCGGCATTCCCCTGATGTGGAACGCGCTGGGGCCGCTGGTGGCGCTCGTGGGCCCGGCGCGCGCCAAGCGCCTGGTGATGACCGGCGCGCTGGTGCCCGCCGAAACGCTGGCCGATTGGGGGATGATCGACGAGATCGTGGCGCCCGATGCGCTTGAAGCGCGGGCGTTCGCGTTGGCCGAAGAGTTCGCCGCGCTGCCGCCGATGGCCGTGCAGATGATCAAGCGGAGCATCAACGCCGTGGCCCATGCGCTGGATGCCGCCGTGCTGCACGCCGATGCCGATCAATGGCTGCTGGCCACGCAGGGCAGCGATTTCGCCGAGGCGCTGGCCGCGTTTCGCGAGCGGCGCCCCGGACGCTTCACCGGCAACTGACCTTGGGGGTAATTGCCGCGCAGCCCGCACGGCCCGATCCTGCCTTCAGGAGGCTCCCATGCTGCTGATCCGCATAATGTGCATCGTCATCTTTGTTGTGCTGGCGGGCTATACACTGCCTGTGCTGCAGGCCGAACCGAACCTGTTCCCGGCCTTCTTCGGCGCCATCGCCAGCGGCGGCTGGCAGGGCCAGTTCAACCTGGATTTCCTGGTTATGCTGGCATTTTCAGGCCTGTGGGTGACATGGCGACACGGCTTCACCCCGGCCGGGCTGGGGCTGGGTCTGCTGGCTTTCCTGGGCGGGGCGATGTTCCTGTCGGTCTATCTGTTCATCCTGTCAGGGCGCTGCAAGGACATGCAGCAGCTTCTGACCAATCGCTAGCCGTTTCGCCGCGCCAGATATTGCCAGAGGATGCCGCGCTGGATCTCGTTGGTGCCGGCATAGATGGAGCCGGCGCGGTCGTTCAGATATTTGGGGAAGGCCCTGGCAGCCCAGGCCGGCCCCACGCCCAGCCCATCGGCCGGCGCCGTGAAGCCGGGCACGTCACCGCCGGGCAGGGTGAGGTGCGGCTGATAGGCCGCCACCCAGGGCAGGGCGGCTTCCACCTCCAGTTCGGTGAGCCGCTGGGACAATTCGGTGCCCAGGATCTTCAGCGCGCTGGCCATCGGGCCGGGCGCGGCCCCGTTGGAAAGCCCGGCGTTGAACTGCAGTTCCAGCGCATCCAGAGCCTCGATCTCGGCGCGCAGGGCGGCAATGCGTCCCGGCATCGCCTGGCCGGTGTCTGCGAGGTGGACCACCAGATTGTCCACCCGCTTCACCAGCGACGGGGCATAGGCATGGCCGCCGCGCTCGAATTCCATCAGATATTTGGCCACCGTCCAGCCATCGTCGATGCGGCCCACCACATTGGCCACGGGCACCCGCACGGAATCGAAGATCACCTCGTTCTGCACATGCTCGCCCGACAGCGAGATGATCGGGCGCACCGTCACGCCCGGACATTTCATGTCGATCAACAGGAAGGTGATGCCCAACTGCGGCTTATCCAGCCGGCTGGTGCGCACCAGGCAGAAGATCCAGTCCGCATAATGGGCGTGCGTCGTCCAGATCTTGCGGCCGGTGCAGATGAAGTGATCACCGTCGCGCTCCGCCTTCATCTGCAGCGAAGCGAGATCAGATCCGGAGTTGGGCTCCGAATAGCCCTGGCACCAGAATTCATCGCCGGCCAGCATCGGCGGCAGGAAGCGGCGCTTCTGTTCATCGGTGCCATAATGCAGCAGCACCGGCCCGCACATGCCAAGGCCCATGGGCGACAGCGGCGGCGCCCCGGCCTCGGTGGTTTCGCGCGCGAAGATGTAGCGGCGGGCCACGCTCCAGTCGCAGCCGCCCCATTCTTCTGGCCACGACGGCGCCACCCAGCCGCGCGCGTGCAGCTTCTTCTGCCAGGCGATCGCGATGTGCGGCGGCGCATAGACGCTGGTCATGCCGGCGGCGGCCAGCTTCAGATCGGGGGTGAGTTCCGCTGCAAGAAAGTCCCGCACCTCATCGCGGAATTTCAGGTCTTCGGCGCTCCAGGCCAGCTGCATGGCGTTTCTCCCGTCGTGGCCACTGTGTGGTGGCCGCGAACAAACGCCACTGTCATTGTTCCCAGTCCCGCACCCGCAGGCCCGCTTCGAACATGCCGCGGGCGCGCAGGCGGGGGCTGAGGAAGCGGTAGAAGAACCAGTCCTTCACCGCATAGGGCGTCAGGGCATAGAGCAGCCGTTCGGTGAGGTTCCAGCGCACATGGCCCTTCACCTGCCGGCGCGGTGCCGGCCAGCAGACATGATCGGCTGCATGGGTCAGCCGGCCCTGCTTAAGGATGCGGTGAATGAGTTCGTGATCATAAAGCACGAACGGCCAGTCGTAATTCTTGGGCCCGCCGCAGGCCAGCAGCGGCTTGATGCGGAAACATTGCCCAAAGGTGCCGGTGTGGCCCTGGCCCGAAAGCAGGCTGGCGGTGATCGCCATGCGGTGGCGGATGATGATGTTCCTGAAGCTGTCATACGGGCCATAGATGTCGAAGGCCTGCACGCCCACGATGCGCTGGTCATCGCCCAGCAACTGGTCTGCCCGGCTGACATAATGCGGCGGATAGAAGGTGTCGGCATCCCAGAAGGCGATGTTTTCGGCGCCCATCTCCTGCGCGATGGCAAGGCCGCGGCGCAACGCGAAGGTGTGCCCCTGGTTGGTTTCCGTAACAAGGCAGGCGCGCGGCTGGTCCTTGATCGCCTCTGCCACGATGGCCGGGCTGTCGTCGGTGGAGGCATTGTCCACGCAGATCAGCACGATGTCGTCGCGATCCTGCGCGAGTGCACAGGCGATCGTGGGGCCTATGAACTTGGCCTCGTTGTAG
>JALOSK010000268.1 GCA_025458465.1 Sandarakinorhabdus sp.
ATGTTCCTTGTGTTCCACTTCCAGCGTGCCTGCCTGTTCGGCGTTGTAGCGCTCGATCGATTCCAGGATCAGCCGTTCGGCGGTCGCCCGGCCTTCCCAGCCCTGGCACTTCACCCACTTGCCCGGCTCCAGATCCTTGTAGTGGGTGAAGAAATGCTCGATCTGGTCGAGCACGATCCTGGGCAGATCGGTGTATTCCTGCACGTCGGAATAATAGGGGTAGACCTTGTTGACCGACACGCACAGCAGCTTGGCGTCGCCGCCGCCATCATCTTCCATCATCAGCACGCCCACCGGGCGCACGCGGGCGATGGAGCCGGGCATGAACGGCGTGCGCGCCACGATCAGCGCATCGATGGGATCGCCATCATCGGCCAGCGTGTGCGGGATGAAGCCATAATTGCACGGATAGCGCATCGGCGTGTGCAGGATGCGATCGACGAACAGCGCGCCCGAGGCCTTGTCCAGCTCATACTTCACCGGCTCGCCGCCCAGCGGACATTCGATCACCACGTTGACATCATGTGGCGGGGCAACGCCAATCGGAATCGCGTCGATACGCATGGGCAAGATTCTCCTGTTTGTCCTCGGCGCGCGGGTTACGGGCCTGCGGCAATAATGTCCACGGCCCATTTGACGCGGAGGGAATGCTTATGACGGCGGGATGGGCCTGGATGGCCTTGTTGATCGGCGGCCTGTGCGAGGCCGGCTTCACCACCGCGCTGCGCCATATCGATGGCGGCCGCAACCTGCCGGCACTGCTTGCGTTCGTGGTGGCGGTCACCGCGTCGATGGGCCTGCTGGCGCTGGCCGGGCGGCACATCCCGATGGGCACCGCCTATGCCGTGTGGGCGGGCATCGGCGCGGCGGCGACCGCGCTGATCGGCATCGGTTTCTATGCCGAACCGGTGTCATTGCTGCGCGGGCTGCTGCTCACCGGCCTCATTGGCTGCATCGTTGGCCTCAAGGCGCTTGGCTGAGGCCGCGCCGTCTCAAGGGCGCGGCGCCAGCAGGCGTTCCAGGCCCGTCGGATTCTTCGGGTTGGCAGGGGCCAGACGTTCCAGCTTCGGATAGCGCAGGCCGCCGTGCCACGCCCAGTCCAGCACACGCACGCGATCATCGGTCTTCACTGTCAGCCGGATCGGCGCGGTGCCGCCCTTGGCCTCCGCCACGGCCGCCCTCAGCACGTCATCGCTGTAGGGCCGTTCGTTCACCGCGATCAGCACATCGCCCGCCGCCAGCCCGGCGTCGAAGGCCGGCGTGTTCCAGATCACCTGATTCACCTTCCCGCCACTGCCGATGATCAACCCGCCCGACGTGGCGAGATTCAGGCTGCCACGGTTGGCATCGGTGAAGGCAGCGGTTGGCGTTTCGGTATAGATCAGCGTCCAGCCCAGATATTCCAGGCCCTTCAGCGGCGCGCCATCGGCCTTCTCGGTCAGTCGTGTCTGCAGCAATGTGGCCCAGTCATGCGGCTGCACCGCGTTCAGATCGGCAACCAGGCTCGCCATGTCATATGGCTTCACGCCCCAATCGCCCTCGCCGGTGCCGAAGAAGCGGCGCGCGAAATCATCCAGGCTGCGCTTGCCGCCGCTTTCCCGCCGGATGATGCCATCGGCTTCCAGCCACACCAGCATGCCTTCGGCGTAATAATCCTCGCTGCGCTGGAAGCTCAGCCAGCCCTTGGGCGCGCGCGGCGTGATGATCGGATCGTTGGTGGTGTCATCCAGGCTGCGCCAGCCGCGTGCCGGCCGATTGTCCAGATTGGCGGCGATACCGGCGATCTGGTCGATCGTCTGTTCCATCGACACGAGGCCCGCGCGCGCCTGCAGCACATAACCCCAGAACTGCGTTTGCCCTTCATACACCCACAGCATCGAATTGCGCATCGGCGTGCGGAAATCGGGCGTGACCAGATCGGCGCCGCGCCGGTGCTTGCCGTTCCAGCTGTGCGTGAATTCATGCGGCAGCAGGTTGCGGCGGCCCGGCCCCTTCGCCCATTCGGTGAAATATCCGGGGTTCACGCCATTTTCGGAACTGCGGTGATGTTCCAGCCCGATGCCGCCCATGGTGTCGGTGAGCGAGACGAGGAAATCATAATGGTCGAACTGGCGGGTGCCGAACAGCCTGATCGCCTGGGTGACCAGCTTGCGGTGCGCGTCGATCTGTTCCGGCGTCGCCTTCAGGAAGCGCGCCTCGTCGGCGACGACATTCAGCGTGACCTTGTTGCCCAGATCCCATTTGGCGAAGTGGCGGCCGGCAAAGAAGGGGCTGTCCACCAGCGTTTCATAATCGACGGTCTGATAGGTGATGCGGTCACCGGCACGCGATGCTTCGCGCAGGGCAGACGCCGCGGTCCAGCCTTCGGGCCAGGTGACCGACAGGTTGATCGGGATCTGGCGGGTGAACCAGCCCGCCGGATAGAGCGAGACGCTGTTCGGCTGCAGGTTCATCATGTCGCGCGTGACGACGATGCGCCCCTGTGGCCCATCGGTGGCCGACAGGAAATCGAACCGCACATCAAGGGCGCTGGCGCCTGGAGGCACCTCCACCCAGAAGGCGAACACGTCGATCGGGTCGCGCGTCCATTGCAGCAGCCTGTCACCGGCGCGGATTTCAAGCCCGGCCAGCTTCTCGATCTCGCCGCGCGGCGCATGTTTGCCCGGCAGCCATTTCGGGAACAGCAGCGCCATGCGCTTGCCGGACAGCGCTGCCGGCACCGGGATGATTTCGTGCACCTTGAACACGCCGCGCTGCGTGTCGGTGGCATCCACGTGCAGGCTGATGGTGCCGGGGAAGGGCACATCTCGTGCAGCGGGCACCATGTCCACGATGGGCAACGGCTGCGGCATGGACCGCTGGGCAAGGACGGGTGCTGCGAGGGCGGCGCCGGCAAGGGCGGAAGCAAGCAGGAAGATCGTGCGCATGGCCGCTGGTTAGCGAAGCCGTGCCGGGCGGGAAAGGGGGAAACCCCACATGCGCTGAAGGGTGAAGCCGGCGCGGACGCTCGCCCGTTGCGTGCCAACCGGCGCTGCCCTATTGCCGCCTCCATGAGCAAGGCACCCCAGAAACCACGCGGTACGCAGGACATGATCGGCGAAGCGGCCGCCCGCTTCGACCATGTGATCGAAACGTTCAACCGCGTGCGCAAGCTGCACGGCTTCGGCCGGGTGGAAGTGCCGGTGTTCGAAGCGACCGCCGTGTTCGCGCGCTCGCTGGGCGAGACCACCGATGTCGTTTCCAAGGAAATGTATGAATTCACCGATCGCGGCGGTGATGCCATGTGCCTGCGGCCGGAATTCACCGCCGGCATCGCCCGCGCCTACATCGAAAATGGCTGGCAGCAG
>JALOSK010000269.1 GCA_025458465.1 Sandarakinorhabdus sp.
CCTGGATGATGTCCTTCAGGCCCATCAGCTCCGGGCGGCCGCCACGGATGGCCAGCATGTTGAGCGCAAAGCTCTGCTGGGCCGGCGTGAAGCGCCACAACTGGTTCAGCACCACCTCCGGCGTCGCGTCACGCTTCAGATCAAGCACGATGCGCACGCCTTCGCGGTTGGATTCATCGCGCAAATCGGACACGCCCTCGATGCGCTTGTCCTTCACCGCTTCGGCGATCTTTTCCACCAGCGCGTTCTTGCCCTGCTGATAGGGGATCTCGGTCAGCACGATGGCGCGCTTGTCGCCGCGGCCTTCCTCGATGACGTGGCGCGAGCGGATGCGGATCGAGCCCCGCCCCGTCTCATAGGCCTGGCGCAGCTGGCTGGTGCCCAGGATGATGCCGCCGGTCGGGAAATCCGGCGCCGGAATATGGTGCATCAGCCCTTCGACCGTGATCAGCGGATCAGCCAGATAGGCCCGCACCGCATCGATCACCTCGCCCAGATTGTGCGGCGGAATGTTGGTCGCCATGCCCACGGCAATGCCGCCGGCGCCATTGACCAGCAGGTTGGGGAAGCGCGCCGGCAACACCGTCGGCTCCTGTTCGGACCCGTCATAGTTGGCGACGTAATCAACCGTGTCCTTCTCGATATCGGCCAGCAGCGCCTCGGCCGATTTCGCCAGCCGTGCCTCGGTGTAGCGCATGGCCGCCGGGGCATCCGGGTCCATCGAGCCGAAATTGCCCTGCCCGTCGATCAGCGGCAGCCGCATCGACCAATCCTGCACCATGCGCGCCAACGCATCATAGATGGCGCTGTCGCCGTGCGGGTGATATTTGCCCATCACATCGCCAACGATGCGGGCCGATTTGCGGTAGGGCTTGTTGTGGGTGAAGCCGTTTTCGTAGCTGCCCCACAGGATGCGCCGGTGCACCGGCTTCAGGCCATCCCGCACATCCGGCAGCGCGCGGGCGACGATCACCGACATGGCATAATCAAGGAAACTCGTCCGCATTTCCGAAACGATGGAAATCGGCTTGATATCGGGCTCGCCAGCGGGGGGTATAGTGGTTGATTCCATTGGGATTTTCTTGGTTCTTTCAAGCGCGCTTCACATGCGCATTTGGATTAGGGGATTGCGGAGCAAAAGGCCAGTGGAAACGGGGGCTTGAACACGCCAATATCCGTGGATAATCCCGCCCTGAAGTCAGGTGTCCGCATGCATTGTTTTGCCCGTTTTGTGTTCGCATTTGCCTGCTCCATCAGCCTGCCGTTCGGTCCAGCGCTGGCGCAGCCCGCGACCCCAAGCGCCATGACGGCCGAGCGTGCTGCAAAACTGCCGCCACCCAGTTCTCGGCGCGCGACAACGGCGGAAGCGATGAACGTAATGGACGAATTTGGTCGCTGCCTTGTTCGTGGCAAAGCCAAGCTTGCGGCTCTGGCGGTCAGCAAAATCATTGATTACGAAGCCATAGCGCGTGCAGCGACATTACCCGAGGCCAGCACTTGTCTTGCGTCAGAAGCGCCAGGCTTTGATTCTCGACTGCGCTTCAATAACGAACTGCTACGTGGCAGCGTTTTCAAAGCGCTATACCGACAAAAGCACGGCTTGCAGCAACCCACGTTCAGCGGAATGCGTGCAGACTGGTCAGCCACTACGGCAGCGATGACCGCCGATGTGGCAGAACGATTCCGCATCTTCCATCAAATTGCCGAATGCGCACTGGCGGCTGACCCCCAAGAGGTACACCGGTTGATAACTGCCGACTATGGCTCTCAGCCGCACCAGGCAGCCTTCACGCAGCTGGCTCCAGCGATGGGCAACTGCCTACCCGAAGGCATGGAGCTCAAGCTGCCACGCCCATCAATGGCCGGTGCACTGGCGGAAGTGGCTTATCTGCAATCACTGTCCACGGCACCCTGATTGGCGGGCGCCTCTTGCTTGGACAGATGATCTACTGGGACGGGGCCATCAACTTCGCACACCCATCGCAAGCGAAGCCGGAACATTGGGGCTGTCGGGATTTGGCATCAATTTCAACAAGCGCGGATGGATCACGAGGTCCATCGCCTCCATGGGGATCGCGCCAAGCAGCACCTGATCCCCCAGCACGACGGCGCTGGTGACCGTCTGGCGGCCAATCACTTCGACCCGGACACCGCCAACATAGGGCACAAGCAAGCGATCACCGTTGGCCTTGCGAACTTCGCGTTACTCAATTTGCTTCAATCGCAACTGGTTGGCGATGTGCTGGGGAATGCACAGTTCGGCGGCACCTGAGTCAACCAGCGCTTGGGCATCAATCTCTTCCAGATCATCCCGGCCAAAATTTGCCAGCCGGATGTGCTGATAGATAATGCCCATGGTCCCTACTCCGCCGCCACCGCCATGTTTGGCACCTGCACAAAACCCTTGCGCTTCGCAATCCGCGCCTCGATCTCCGGCCGGAAATGGCGGATCAGGCCCTGGATCGGCCAGGCGGCCGCGTCGCCCAGCGCGCAGATGGTGTGGCCTTCCACTTGGGTGGTGACTTCCAGCAGCATGTCGATCTCGTGCGGTTCGGCATCGCCGGTGACCAGCCGTTCCATCACCCGCCACATCCAGCCGGTGCCTTCGCGGCACGGCGTGCACTGGCCGCAGCTTTCATGCTTGTAGAAATAGCTCAGCCGCGCGATCGCCCGCACGATGTCGGTGGACTTGTCCATCACGATCACCGCGGCCGTGCCCAGGCCGGATTTCAGGTCGCGCAGCGCGTCGAAATCCATCGGCGCGTCGATGATCTGGTGCGCCGGCACCAGCGGCACCGACGATCCGCCGGGGATCACCGCCAGCAGATTGTCCCACCCGCCGCGAATGCCGCCGCAATGGGCTTCAATCAGTTCGCGGAAGGGGATGCTCATCGCCTCTTCCACCACGCACGGCTTGTTCACGTGGCCCGAAATCTGGAACAGCTTGGTGCCTTCATTCTTGGGCCGGCCGATGGCGGCAAACCATTCCGGGCCACGGCGCAGGATGGTCGGCACCACGGCGATGCTCTCGACATTGTTCACCGTCGTCGGATTGCCATAGAGGCCGGCGCCGGCCGGGAATGGCGGTTTCAGGCGCGGCTGGCCCTTCTTGCCTTCCAGGCTCTCGATCATCGCGGTTTCTTCGCCGCAGATATACGCGCCGCCGCCGCGATGGACGACGACATCGAAATCATAGCCCGTTCCGCAGGCATTCTTTCCGATCAGGCCGGCGGCATAGGCCTCCTGCACGGCGGCCATCAGCACCTTGGCTTCGGCGATATATTCGCCGCGGATATAGATGAAGGCCGCCCGCGCGCGCATGGCAAAGCCGGCGATCAGCG
>JALOSK010000270.1 GCA_025458465.1 Sandarakinorhabdus sp.
CACGCCGTCGCCACCAGCCTGAAACTGGCCGGCCACGCCGTGACGGTGCATGGCGATGCCGTGGCGGCGTTGGCGGCCCTTGATCGGCGCTTTGCCGGTGCCATTGTCTCCGATCTCAGGATGCCGGGGATGGATGGCTGGCAGTTCTTTGCCGCCCTCAAGGCCATCGATGCAGACATTCCGGTGATCTTCATCTCGGGCCACGGCAACATCGATCAGGCGGTGGCGGCGCTGCAGCAGGGCGCCTATGATTTTGTCGCCAAGCCCTTTGATCCGCAGCGCCTGCTGGCCAGTCTGGCACGGGCTGTCGAAAAACGTCGGCTGGTGCTGGACAATCGGCGCCTGCGCGCGCTGGCCGCCGATGCCGCCGATGCGGCCGACCCGTTTGCCAACACGCTCGCCCTGGCCGGCGAAAGCGCCGCCATGGTCGCGCTGCGCCAGACCTTGGCGCATGTGGGTGACGCCGATCTCGACGTGCTGATCACCGCCGAGCCCGGCAGCGGGCGGGACCGCGTCGCGCGCGTGCTGCATGATGCCAGCCGGCGCCGGGCGCGGCCGTTCATTGCCGTCCATTGCGCAGCCGCCGGCGAGCAGCTGGCCATCGAATTGTTCGGTGCGCCATCGTCGCGGGGGCGCCAGGCCGCGCCCGGGCGGCTGAGGCTGGCCGAACGCGGGACCTTGTTCCTGGATGGCCTGGAAGCCCTGCCGGCCGCGCTGCAGCTGCGCCTGCTGTCCGCGCTCGATGGCCCGCAGGTTCAGCCGGATGTGCGCCTGATCGCGGCGACCGGCAGTGACCGGCCGGCACAGGGCGCCGTGCAGCCGGATCTGCTGCTGCGGCTGGGCGCGTTGCACCTGCGCATCCCGCCGCTGCGTGAACGGCGGGATGATGTGCCCTTGCTGTTCGCCCGGCTCGCGGCCGAGGCGGCACAGCGCCTGGGCCAGCCGCTGCCGGCCATTGGTGCCGGCGTGCGGGCGCATCTGCTATCGCATGATTGGCCGGGCAACCTGCGGGAACTTGCCCATGCCGCGCAGCGCTTCGTGCTGGGGCTTGGCCCTGATCAGGGAAACATTGCTGGCGATGCGCCAGATGCGACCCTGGCGGAACGCCTGGCTCTGGTGGAAGCCGGCCTGCTGCGCGAGGCGCTGGACAGTGCAGGCGGGCGCATCAGTGTCGCGATGCAGCGCCTCGGCCTGCCCCGCAAGACCTTGTACGACAAGCTGGCGCGGCACGGCATCGATCCGGCTGCCTACCGCCAGCGGTCGCAGGGTTGAGGCCGTTCAGGGCAGCAGCAGGCTGCCGTCGCCATAGCTGTAGAAACGATACTCGCTTTCAATGGCATGGGCGTAGGCCCGGCGCATCACGTCCAGGCCCATGAGGGCGGAAACGAGCATGAACAACGTCGAACGCGGCAGGTGGAAATTGGTGATCAGGCCGTCGATCGCCCGCCAGCGATAGCCGGGATAGATGAAGATCGACGTGTCGCCGGTGAACGGGTGGATGGTGCGTGCCTCGTCTGCGGCGGATTCCAGCAGGCGCAGGGACGTGGTGCCCACCGCGATGATGCGGCCGCCATTGGCGCGGGCGGCGTTCAGGCGGGCAGCGGTGGCGGCGTCACAGCTGCCCCACTCGGCGTGCATCCGGTGATCTTCCACCTTGTCGGCCTTGACCGGCAGAAAGGTGCCGGCGCCAACGTGCAGCGTCACTGTTTCGCGCGTCACGCCGGCGGCGGCCAGTGCCTCCCACAGGCGGGGGGTGAAGTGCAGCCCGGCGGTGGGGGCGGCAACCGCACCTTCCCTGGCGGCGTGCAGGGTCTGGTAATCCTGGAAATCCTGATCGTCGATGCCGCGCCGGCGGGCAATATAGGGCGGCAGCGGCATTTCGCCGACCGCATGCAGGGCCGTTTCCAGCGGCTGGCCGTCGGTGTCGAACTGCCAGAGCACGCCGCCCTCGGCGCTCTTTTCGATCACCGTGCCGTTCAGCACGGTCTGGCCCCGGCCGAAATCGATGACATCGCCTGCGCGCAGGCGGCGGGCGTTCTTCACGAAGCTCCACCAGCTGTTGGCGGTTTCGCGCTTGTGCAGGGTCACGCCGATCGTGGCGTCGCCCTTGCGGGCAAACAGCTGTGCCGGGATCACGCGGGTATCGTTCACCACCAGCACGTCACCGGCGCGCAATTGGCCCGGCAGGTCCATGAAGGTGAAATCGCCCAGGGCGCCTGTATCCTTGCCGCGCACCGTCAGCAGCCGGGCACTGTCACGCGGATTGGCGGGTCTCAGCGCGATGCGCGCTTCGGGCAGGTGGAAATCGAAATCGTCAACCAGCATCGGGGGAACAGCCCTTTCTGGTGGGAGGGGAGGGGCGGATTACTTCGGCGGCAGCGGGCCGGAACTGGGCGGCGGCAGGTTCAGCACGCCGGCCGGGATGGGCGTGGCCGCGGCCTTCAGCGCCGCGAAATCGGGCGGCGGAACCTTGTCGGCGGCGATGCTGGCCTTGATGATCTTTGACGGTTTTTCCGGCGGTTCACCCTTTTCGATGGCGTCCACCCACTGCATCCCGTCCACCACCCGGCCCCAGATCGTGTAGGTGCGGTCCAGCCGCAGCACCGGCATCAGCACGATGTAGAACTGGCTGTTGGCGCTGTCCTCGCCCTGTGCCCTGGCCATGGCAACGGCGCCGCGCACATGGGGCAGATCGTTGAATTCGGCCTTCAGGTCGGGCAGATCGGAACCGCCGGTGCCGGTGGCGGTGGGATCGCCGCCCTGGGCCATGAATTCGTCGATCACGCGGTGGAACACGGTGCCATCATAGAAACCGCGGCGCACCAGCGTGCGGATGCGTTCGATGTGCTTGGGCGCGACGTCCGGGCGCATGATGATCTTGACGCGGCCGCCGGTCGACAGGTCGAGCAGCAGGATATTCTCCTCGTTCACCTGCGCCAGCGTCCCCTGCAGGTTGGACGGTGCCGCCATTTCCGGCAGCTTGGGCGGCACCTTCAGATCCTTGGGGTCCACGCGCGGCTGCTGGGCCAGCGCCGGTGCGGCCGCCAGCAGGGCAGCAGCAAACAGACCTGCGAATACCCCGGTGAACCGACCCATCATCAACCCTTTTGACCCATTTCGCGCACCCGCTTCACCACGTCGGCCGCGATGGCGGCCGGCACGAACTTGCCGATGTCGCCACCATAGACTGCGATTTCCTTTACCAGGCGTGAAGCAATCGGCTGCAAGGCCACATCGGCCATCAGGAACACGGTTTCGATGCCGGCGTTCAATTGCTGGTTCATGCCGGCCATCTGGAATTCATATTCGAAATCGGCCACGGCGCGCAGGCCGCGCACGAT
>JALOSK010000271.1 GCA_025458465.1 Sandarakinorhabdus sp.
GGGGCCGGAAACTTCATGGGCAGCGTGCTGGTGAAGGCCGATGGCGCCGTCCAGCAGTTGAGCTTCGTCACCGCACTCGCCCTGCACGATGCGCTGGCCGAACTGACCGGCGCGCCTGAACGGCTTGCGTTGAAATGGCCCAACGATGTGCTGCTGGATGGCCTGAAATGCTCGGGCATCCTGCTCGAACGCCAGGGCGGCGCGCTGGTCATCGGCATCGGCGTCAATCTGGCCCATCATCCCGATGGCACCGAGCGCCCGGCCACCAGCCTTGCCGCTGCCGGCGTGCCGGTGCCCGGCCCACGCGCTCTGCTCGACGTGCTGGCGCCGGTGTTCGCGCGTTGGCGCACGCTTTGGGCCGAACAGGGCTTTGCCCCCGTCCGCACGGCCTGGCTGGCGCGCGCCAGCGGTGTGGGCGGGCGCATCGTCGCCCGTCTGGGCCATGAAAGCCCGGAAGGCCGGTTCGCCGGCCTGGCCGATGATGGCGCGCTGCTCTTGCAGTTGGACGATGGCACCACCCGTGCCATTCATGCCGGCGACGTGTTCGCGATCTGAAGGAGAGGCCAGATGCTGCTCGCCATCGACGTTGGCAACACCAACATCGTCTTCGCGCTGTGCGCGGGAGAGACCATCGTCCATCGCTGGCGCATCTCCACCGATGGGCAGCGCACCGCCGATGAATATGCCGTGTGGCTGCACCAACTGATGGCGCTGGAGGGCGTGGCGATGGGCACGGTGGATGCCGCCATCATCTCCACCGTGGTCCCGCAGACCTTGTTCAACCTGCAGCGACTGTGCCGCAAATATTTCGAGGTGGAACCGCTGGTGGTGGCGGTGGGCGGGATCAAGATGGGGCTGGCCATCGCGTTGCCCAATCCAGCGGAAGTGGGAGCAGACCGGCTGGTCAACGCGGTGGCAGCCCACAGGCAATGGCCGGGCAATCTGATCATCGTCGATTTCGGCACGGCGACCACCTTCGATGTCGTCTCGGCCGATGGCGCCTATCAGGGCGGCGCGATCGCGCCCGGGATCAATCTTTCGATGGACGCGCTCTATCAGGCCGCCGCCAAGCTCCCGCGCATCGCGGTGGAACCACCGCCTGGCGATCTGGGCGCCATCGGCAAGGGCACGGTGCACGCCATGCAATCGGGCCTGTTCTGGGGCTATGTCGGCCTGATCGAAGGGCTGGTGGCGCGGCTGTCGGCGGAAATCGATGGGCCGGTCACCGTGGTGGCGACGGGCGGTCTTGCCACCTTGTTCCAGCGCCACACCCCTGCCATAGCCCATGTCGACGGTGATCTCACCATCCGCGGTCTCATCCGCCTCCACGAACTCAACGCAAAGCAACCGAACTGATGACCCCTGGTGATGAACTGATCTTCCTGCCGCTCGGCGGTTCGGGGGAGATCGGCATGAACGTCAATCTCTATGGCGCGCACGGCAAGTGGGTGATGGTCGATCTGGGCATGACCTTTGCCGATCCGCGCTATCCCGGCGTGGACCTGGTGCTGCCCGATCTGGCCTTCATCGAGGAACGCCGCAAGGATCTGCTCGGCATCGTGCTCACCCACGGGCACGAGGATCATATCGGCGCCATTCCCTATCTGGCTGCCGATCTGGGCGTGCCGCTTTATGCCACCCCGTTCACCGCCGGCCTGATCGCCAAGAAGCTGGAGGAAGAGGGGCTGCAGGACGAGGTGAAGCTGAAGATCGTGCCGATGGGCGGCACGCTCAAGCTGGGCCCGTTCGGTTTCACCTATGTGGCGCTGGCCCACTCGATCCCTGAAGGCAATGCGCTGATCATCGATACGCCCTATGGCCGCGTCTTCCACACCGGGGACTGGAAGCTGGACGATGCGCCGATGATGGGCAATCCGGTGACCGCGGCGGAGCTGACCAAGATCGGCGACGATGGCGTGCTGGCGCTGGTGGGCGATTCCACCAACGTCTTCAATCCGGAAGCCTCTGGCAGCGAAAGCGACGTGAAGGATGGCCTGATGCGCCTGATCAAGGCGCGGAAAGCTGGCCGTGTGCTGGTGACGACCTTTGCCAGCAACGCCGCCCGGCTTGGCACGCTGGGCCAGGTGGCGAAGGCGGCCGGGCGCGAACTGGTGCTGGCCGGCCGTTCGATGGACCGCATTGTCCAGGTGGCGCAGGCCAGTGGCTATCTGAAGGATCTGCCGCCGCCCATCGATTGGGATGCGGCGATGGCGTTGCCCCGCAACAAGGTGCTGATCCTGTGCACAGGCGCGCAGGGCGAACCGCAGGCGGCGCTGTCCCGCATTGCCGATGGCACACATCCCAAGCTGCGGCTGGAGGCAGGCGATCTCGTCGTCTACTCCTCCAAGCAGATCCCCGGCAACGAACTGGCCATCGGCCGCGTGCAGAACACGCTGGCGGCGCGCGGCATCGACATCGTCACGGAAAAGCAGGCCCACGTGCATGTCTCCGGCCACCCGGGACAGCCGGAGCTTGAGGCCATGTACGAATGGATCCGGCCCGAAATCGCCATCCCCGTGCATGGTGAACGCCGGCACATGGAGGAACATGCCAAGCTGGCGCTGGCCAATGGCGTCAAGCGCGCCATGGTGCCGGTGAATGGCAGCGCCATCCGGCTGGCGCCCGATGGCCCGGTGCTGCTGAGCCACGAAAAGGCCGGGCGGCTGGTGCTGGACGGCGATGTGATCCTGCCATCCGATGGCGCCACCATCGTCGAACGGCGCCGGCTGGCCCACAATGGCCTGATCGCGGTGTCGCTGGTGATCGGCAAGAATGGCCTGCCAGCCGCCACCCCGCGGGTCAGCGCCCATGGCGTGCCGGTGGAGGAGGACAAGGACGAGTTTCTGGCCGCCTGCGCCGAAGCTGCCGAAGCAGCCGCCGCCAAGGGCGATCCCAAGCGCGGCAGCCATTTTGCCGAGGCCATCCGTGTCGCCGTGCGCCGCGTCGCCCGCGAATGGACCGGCAAGAAGCCGGTGACGGATGTGCAGGTGACGCGCCTGTGATCCCGATGCTGTGAGGGCGGCGCCGTGAAGCCCCAGTCCGCGCTGGCCATCTATCTGTTGTTCTGGACGATCACGCTGTTTGCCGTGCTGCCGTTCGGCGTGAAGACGCATGACGAAGCCGGCAGTCCGCCGGTGCCGGGGCAGGCGCCCTCGGCACCCACCAATCCGATGATCCTGAAGAAGCTGGCGTGGACGACGCTGATCAGCGCCATCCTGTTTGGCATCTTTGCCGCCAACTACGCCTATGGCTGGGTGGAAATGGACGATGTCCCGTTCTGGCGCACCCGCGGTCCCTACGCGCCGGAAGCGGCCAA
>JALOSK010000272.1 GCA_025458465.1 Sandarakinorhabdus sp.
ACCAAGCGCATGACCGCCTACCTGGCCCAGGCCAAGTAAGCGGCGTTACAAGCTGAACGAAGCGGCCGGGGTGGCGACACCCCGGCCGTTTTCGTTTGGGGGGAGTGCGGGGTGCCTCGACAAGCTCGGCATGAGCGGGTGAGGTGAATCTGGCCCAGGCCCAACACCGCTCATGCCGAGCTTGTCGAGGCACGCGCCGGCGGAGGAGCAAGCCCCGGTTACAGGCCAGCCGCCCGCAACATCGCCGAAGCGCCGGCCTCCGCATCATCGCTGCCGCTGCGGAAAAAGGCGAACAGCTCGCGCGCCGTGCCATCGCCCGACGCGCCAATCACCGCCGGGGCACGCGCTGCAAATTCCGCCGCATCCACCAGCACATCCAGCTGGCCGCGCCGCGCGCACAGCCGGATCACGTCGCCATCGCGCACCCGCGCAATCGGCCCGCCGGCCATGGCTTCCGGGCAAACATGGATGGCCGCTGGCACCTTGCCTGATGCCCCCGACATGCGGCCATCGGTGA
Source organism: Sandarakinorhabdus sp. (assembly GCA_025458465.1). GTDB lineage: Bacteria > Pseudomonadota > Alphaproteobacteria > Sphingomonadales > Sphingomonadaceae > Sandarakinorhabdus. Next base: position 518 of record JALOSK010000272.1, read on the forward strand.
CCAGTGCCACCTTGAACCCGCGATCCTGCAGCACGCCCAGCGCCGGCGTCAGCTTGTGCAGTTCGGGCATGCCGTTGGCCTGCGGGCCCTGTCCGCGCACCACCACCACCACGTCGCGGTCCAGTTCGCCGGCCTTGAAGGCGGCCTGCACACTGTCCTGATCCGCGAACACGCGGGCCGGGGCCTCGATGGTCCAGCGCTCCTCGTCCACCGCGCTGGTCTTGAAGATGGCGCGGCCGAGATTGCCCTTGACCAGCCGCATGCCGCCATCGGCGCGGAACGGGCTGGACACGGGCCGCAATATGCTCTCATCGCGGCTTTCCGGCACGTCGCGCCACACCAATTGGTCGCCGTCCATGGCCGGATCGCGGGCATAATCGGCCAGGCTGTCACCGCCCACCGTGGGGATGTCGCCGTGCAGCAGCCCGGCATCGAGCAGCGTGCGGATGGTGAAGGCCATGCCGCCGGCGGCGTGGAACTGGTTCACATCCGCCGCGCCGCCGGGATAGACCCGCGCCAGCAGCGGCACCGCGGCCGACAGTTCGTCGAAATCCTGCCAGTCGATGGCGATGCCCGCGGCGCGTGCGATCGCCGGCAGGTGGATGGCGTGATTGGTCGAGCCGCCCGTGGCGAGCAGGCCGACGATGGCGTTGACGATGGCGCGTTCATCCACACACAGGCCCAGCGGCCGTTCGTCGGGCTGGTTCAGCGCGATCTTCGCCAGCCGGTGCATGGCGGCGCGATTCATGGCGTTCCTGAGGCCGGTGCCCGGATTGACGAAGGCGGCGCCCGGCACGTGCAGGCCCATCACCTCCATCATCATCTGGTTGGAATTGGCCGTGCCATAGAAGGTGCAGGTGCCGGGGCTGTGGTAACTGGCGCTTTCGGCTTCCAGCAGTTCGGCGCGGCTGGCCTTGCCCTCGGCGGCGAGCTGGCGGATGCGCACCTTTTCCTTGTTGGGCAGGCCGCTCGGCATCGGCCCGGCCGGCACGAAGATCATCGGCAGATGGCCAAAGCGCAGCGCGCCGATGAGCAGGCCCGGCACGATCTTGTCACAGATGCCGAGCAAGGCGACGCTTTCGAACATGCCGTGGCTCAGCGCCACCGCCGTCGCCAGCGCAATCGCATCGCGGCTGAACAGCGAGAGTTCCATGCCCACCTGGCCTTGCGTCACGCCATCGCACATTGCCGGCACGCCGCCCGCCACCTGCGCCGTGGCACCCACTTCGCGGGCAAACAGCTTCAGCTGCGGCGGATACTGGCCATAGGGCTGGTGGGCGGACAGCATGTCGTTGAAGGCGGTGACGATGCCGATGTTGACGCGGCCGCCGGCCTTGATCGTCTGCTGATCCTCAAGCGCGGCGGCAAAGCCGTGGGCAAGATTGGAGCAGGACAGCCGTTCCCGGCCCATGCCGGCATCACGTTCGCGGGCGACATGATCAAGATAGCGGCGGCGGCCAGCGCGGCTCTTCTCGATGATACGGTCAGTGACGCGGGCGAGTGTGGGATGCAGAGTCGTCATGGACCCAGCATAGGCAGGCAAAGCCGTTCTGGGCAGACTGAATAGCTATGCGCGCAGCCGGAACAGCGGCCGGTCCGCCAATATCTCGCGCGCGGCATTGTGGCCGGGTGCCCCCGTCACGCCGCCGCCGGGATGGGCGCCGCTGCCGCACAGATAGAGGCCCTTCACCGGCATGCGATGATCGCCGTGGCCCAGCACGGGTCGCGCCGCCCACAATTGATCAAGGCTGATGCGGCCATGGAAGATGTCGCCGCCGATCAGGCCGAACTTGCGTTCCAGATCGAGCGGCGAGTGGATCTGGCGGGCGATGATGCTGCGCTTGAAATTGGGGGCGTGGGCGGTCACGGTATCGACGATAAGGTCCGCCACCTTCTCGCGCACATCGTCCCAGCTCTGGCCATCGGGCAGGCGAGGCGCAAACTGCTGGCAGAACAGGCTGGCGACATGGCAGCCTTCCGGCGCCAGGCTGTCGTCAAGTGTTGACGGGATCAGCATCTCGACAATCGGTCGGGCCGACCAGCCATAGGCCTTGGCGCCGGTATAGGCGCGGTCCATGTAATCCAGCGACGGCGCGATGATGATGCCGGCGCCGTGGTGGTGCCCGGGCTCCTTCAGCACCGAAAATTCCGGTAGTTCCGACAGCGCCACGTTCATGCGGAAGGTGCCGGAACCGCAGGCATAGCCATCCATGGCATGCGCGAAATCCGCCGGCAGCGCCGATCGGTCGATCAACTTGCCGAACAGCAGCGCCGGGCCGACATTGCTGGCAATGATCGGTGCATCGAGCACGCGGCCATCGGCGAGGGTGACACCGCTTGCCTTACCATTAGCCACATTCACATAGGCCACCGGCTCTTCCAGCCCGATGCTCACGCCCTTTTCTTCGCAGGCCCGCGCCATGGCCTGGGTGATGCTGCCCATGCCGCCGATGGCATGGCCCCAGGCGCCCTTGACGCCGTTCACCTGTCCAAACACGTGGTGGAGCAGGACATAGGCCGAACCCGGTGTGTCGGGGCTGGCGAAATGGCCGACGATCGAATCAAAGCCCAGCACCGCCTTGATCGGATCGCTTTCGAACCAGCCATCCAGAAACTCGCGCGCGCTGCGGGTGAACAGGGTGAACAGGTCGCGCTGTTCGGGGCCGGAGAGCCCCAAAAGCGGCCAGCCCTGCGCCGCCATTTGCGCCATGCCCTTCAGCCCGCGCCCCGGGGGGGTTTTCAGCGCCAGCCGGCGCAGCTGATCGGCCAGCACCTCCAGCCGCGCGTCATAGGCGGGGCAGCGGCATCCTTCTTGCTGAACCGCGCCACCTCGCGTTCGGTCACGCCGGGGCCAACCTTCAGATAGTCCCGCTCCAGCGGCAGGAAATTGTTCAGCGGCCGGTTGACGATCTTCAGGCCATGTTCGGCCAGGTTCATGTCGCAGGCCACCTTGTCCTGCAGCAGCGACACCGTGTAGCTGGCGGTCGAGTTGCGGAAACCGGGCGCGAATTCCTCGGTCACGCACGCCCCGCCCACCACGTCGCGCGCTTCACAGACGTGTACCTTCAGCCCGGCCCTTGCCAGGTAGAAGGCTGTC
>JALOSK010000273.1 GCA_025458465.1 Sandarakinorhabdus sp.
CTGCTGGGCCTGTTCAAGCCGGAAGACACCGGTGGCAACTTCACCCTGAAGCCGGCCACCCAGGCCGACATGCGCGGCGGCGTCTATGAGACCAAGCCGAGCCTGGAAGTGGTGTACGACAATGTCTGAGGATCTTGCCGTTCCGCCAGCCGAAGGTGCTGGCTGCCACGCCGGCGCCGATACGATGCGCGATGCTGCCGCCAAGGCCGGCAAGTCCGAGGTGCTCGACCGTTATGCGGCCGATTATCCGAAGGGTCCGCACGATCAGCCGCAGTCCATGTGCCCGGCCTTCGGCTCGTTGCGCGTTGGTCTGCGCATGCGCCGCACGGCCACCATCCTGTCGGGCTCGGCCTGCTGCGTCTATGGCCTCACCTTCACGTCGCACTTCTATGGGGCGCGGCGCACGGTGGGTTATGTGCCGTTCAATTCGGAAACCTTGGTCACCGGCAAGCTGTTCGAGGACATCCGCGACGCCGTGCACGACATGGCCGATCCGGAAAAATACGACACGATCGTGGTGACCAACCTGTGCGTGCCGACCGCGTCTGGCGTGCCGCTGCAGCTGCTGCCCGAAACGATCAACGGCGTGCGCATCATCGGGATCGACGTGCCGGGCTTCGGCGTGCCGACCCACGCGGAAGCCAAGGACGTGCTGGCCGGCGCCATGCTGAAATATGCGCGTGAGGAAATCATGGCTGGCCCGGTGGCGGCGCCGGCGGTGATGCCCGACAAGCCGACCGTCACGCTGCTGGGCGAAATGTTCCCGGCCGATCCGGTGGGCATTTCGATGATGCTGGAGCCGATGGGCCTCACCGCTGGCCCGGTGGTGCCGACCCGTGAGTGGCGTGAGCTTTATGCCGCGCTGGCCTCGCCGGTGGTGGCGTGCATCCACCCGTTCTACACGGCGGCCGTGCGCGAATTCGATGCGGCCGGGCGCACCATGGTCGGTTCCGCGCCGGTGGGCCGCGATGGCACCGCTGCCTGGCTGGCGGCGATCGGCGATGCCTTCGGCCTGTCGGCAGACAAGGTGGCGGCAGCGCAGAACCGCTTCCTGCCGGCCATCGCCGGCGCGCTGGCGGCGATGCCGATCAAGGGTCGCATCACCGTATCGGGTTATGAAGGCTCGGAACTGCTGGTGGCGCGCCTGCTCGTCGAATCCGGCGCCGAGGTGCCCTATGTCGGCACCGCTTGCCCGCGCACCAAGTGGTCCGATCCGGATCGCGAGTGGCTGGAAGCCCGCGGCACCCGCATCCAGTATCGCGCCAGCCTCGAACAGGACATCGCGGCGGTGGAGGAATTCCATCCCGACCTGTCGATCGGCACGACACCGGTGGTGCAGCACGCCAAGACCAAGGCTATCCCGGGCCTCTATTTCACCAACCTCATCTCGGCGCGGCCGCTGATGGGTCCGGCGGGCGCTGGCAGCCTCGCGCAGGTGATCAACGGGGCGCTGCGCAACAAGGACCGCTTCGACGCCATGAAGGGCTTCTTCGGCGGCGTGGGCGAAGGTTTTGCTGCCGGCATCTGGGAAGATGTTCCGGTGGACCGGCCCGAGTTCAAGAAGAAGTTCGCTGGCAAGATGATCGCCGCCGCCAAGGCGAGCGAAGCGATCGGGAACTGAACCATGCTGGTCTTGGATCATGATCGCGCTGGCGGCTATTGGGGCGCCGTTTACAGCTTCACCTCGGTGAAGGGCCTGCAGGTGGTGATCGATGGCCCGGTGGGTTGCGAGAACCTGCCGGTCACCTCGGTGCTGCACTACACTGACGGCCTCCCGCCGCACGAACTGCCCATCGTCGTCACCGGCCTTGCCGAAGAGGAGCTTGGCAAGACCGGCACCGAAGGCGCGATGAAGCGGGCGTGGAAGACGCTGGATCCGGCCTTGCCGTCTGTCGTCGTCACTGGCTCCATCGCCGAGATGATCGGTGGCGGCGTGACGCCGGAAGGCACCAGCATCGTGCGCTTCCTGCCGCGCACCATCGACGAGGACCAGTGGCAGTCTGCCGACCGCGCGCTGACCTGGCTTTGGAAGGAGTTCGGCCCCAAGAAGATGCCGGCACCCAAGGTGCGCAAGGAGGGCGAGAAGCCGCTCGTCAACATCATCGGGCCGCAATATGGCACCTTCAACATGCCGTCGGATCTGGCGGAAATCCGCCGCCTGATCGAAGGCATGGGCTGCGAGGTGAACATGGTGTTCCCGCTGGGCACCCACCTTGCCGACATTCGCCGGCTGGCCGATGCGTCGGTCAACGTGTGCATGTATCGCGAATGGGGCCGCAACCTGTGCGAGACGCTGGAACGGCCCTATTTGCAGGCGCCGATCGGGCTGAACAGCACCACGGCCTTCCTGCGCAAGCTGGGTGAGCTGACCGGGGTCGACCCGGAACCCTTCATCGAGAAGGAAAAGCACACCACGCTGAAGCCGCTGTGGGATCTGTGGCGCTCGGTGACGCAGGATTTCTTCGCCACCGCCAGCTTCGGCATCGTGGCGACCGAAACCTATGCGCGCGGCATGAAGGTGTTCCTGGAAGACGACATGGGCATGCCCTGCGTGTTCGCCTACCAGCGCAATGCCGGCGTGAAGCCTGACAACGAGGCGGTGCGCGAATCGATTCGCACATCGAGCCCGCTGATCGTGTTCGGCAGCTACAACGAACGCATGTACATGGCCGAAACCAACAGCCGCGCCATCTACATCAACGCCAGCTTCCCGGGCGCCGCCATCCGCCGTCACACCGGCACGCCGTTCATGGGCTATGCCGGCTGCACCTGGATCATGCAGGAAGTCTGCAACGCCTTGTTCGATGCGTTGTTCTTCATCCTGCCGCTGTCCACCCAGATGGACCGTGCCGACGCAACGCCGTCGCGCCTGCTGGAAGCGGTGACGTGGGAAGACGACGCGCGTTCCGAACTCGACCGCATGGTGGAGAAGGAGCCGGTGCTGGTGCGAATCTCGGCGGCCAAGCGGTTGCGTGACGCTGCCGAACGTGCTGCACGCGATGCCGGCGAGAAGGTCGTGACCCTGGATCGCCTGCACGCGGCATCGAAACTCTACGAAACGCAGGCCGCGTAACGCCGCCGCGTGACGAAAGGCCACAGAACCCTCTTTTCAAACCATTACAAACTTGCCATGAGGGGTGCGAAGGGAATTGGCTGCGTAGGGGATTTCCCGTAACAGTCTCAACCAGCTTTGCGGTGGAATCATCCTACGCCGCGAAGCCGCCGGTCGGGCGAGGCCATAACGGCCCCGTGCGGCGGAACCATCGGAGGAAAAGGCATGAGTG
>JALOSK010000274.1 GCA_025458465.1 Sandarakinorhabdus sp.
CGCCCTGCTCGATGCGCTGGAACTGATCGACATCTCCAACAATCTTGGGGATTCGCGGACCCTGATGACCCATCCGGCCAGCACCACGCATGCCAGCGTGTCGGAAACGGTGCGCGCCGAAATGGGCATCACCGAAGGCATGTTGCGCCTCTCCGTTGGCCTCGAGGACCCGGCCGACCTGGTGGAAGACCTTGACCACGCCCTCAGAATAGCGGGACTATAGCGCCATGGTCATCATGCGGCAGATTTTCCCCTATGCCGAAACGACGGACGGCATCACCGTTCGGGTCGCGCCGCGTTATCTGCCCGAACAATCCGATCCCGAGCGCCATTATTTCGTCTGGGCCTATCACGTAAGGGTTGAAAATCACACGGAAAATCCGGTTCAGCTGCTGGCGCGCCACTGGATCATCACCGATGGCCATGGCCGTATCGATGAAGTGGAGGGCGATGGCGTGGTGGGCGTGCAGCCGCTGATCCAGCCCGGCGGCGCCTACGACTATGTGTCGGGTTGCCCGCTGCCCACGCGCCACGGGCTGATGCATGGACGATATTTCATGCAGGGTGCGGATGGCGAGCAATTCTCCGTGACCATCCCCGCCTTCAGCCTGGAAATGCCGGACAGCAAGCCTTCGGTGCATTGATCCGCTTTCGATGAAGCGCACGCACCTGCCCCTGAATGCCTTGCGCGTGTTTGATGCCGCGGCCCGGCATCTTTCCTTCACCAAGGCTGCCGATGAACTGGCCGTCACGCCGGCCGCTGTGGGCCAGCAGATCCGCGCGCTGGAGGAATCACTGGGGGTCATCCTGTTCAAGCGGATGACCCGAAACCTGGAGCTCACGCCCGAAGCGGAGCAGGCGCTGCCCGCCCTGCGCGCCGGCTTCCTGGCCTTTGAAGACAGTGTGCGCATCCTGCAGGCGGGGCAATCGTCGCGGGTGCTGGCAGTGGCGGCGCCGCGCGATCTGGTGGCGAAATGGCTGGCACCGCAGCTCGCCGCCTACGCTGCCGCCAATCCCGAATTGCGCTTCACCATCACCGGCCATGATGGCGGCGAGGTGGATTTCACGCAGGCCAATCTGGATCTGGCCATCCATTATGGCGCCGAACCGCAGGCCGAAGGCGTGCACGGCCGCCGGCTTGGCGAGGAACAATATCTGATGGTGGCGGCCCCCGGCGCTGCCGAGAGCCTGCCCTGCATCGCCCACCCGCTCGATCCCGCCACCATCTGTGTCGAAAGCGCGCTGACCGTGGCCGATGCCGGGCTGGCCATTGATGCCGCCGCCGCAGGCCTGGGCCGGGCGCGGGTGCCGGCGCTGCTGGCGGCGGCAGATCTGGCCGCAGGGCGCGTGGTGGCGCTGGGCCCGCCCGAACCGGCGCCGTACGGCTGGTGGCTGACCGCCCCCACGCCGCAATGGCGCCAGGCCAAGGTGCGCGCGCTCGTCGCCTTCCTCGCGGGCTAAAAGCTCTTTCCAAGCTGCTGTTTTGCGGGCGCCATCCATGCGTCGCTTGCCTACAAAACTGTCGGAAAAGTTTACAGGTAGTAAATATCTGGCCCAATACCAGTTGGCCCAAGTGTCTAATTAACCTTGAGTTTACGAATTCGAAAGAAACTGGCACGCCCCTTGCATTGCCCCCCTCGCCAGACGTCTGCCCACGCGGGGCGGCCGCCATTTGGAGGGGTAGTCCATGTCGTTTTCGTTCAAGCATCTCGTCACCGCCGCCGCGTTCAGCGGTTTTGCCGCTTCGGCCGCCAATGCCACCACCGTGGTGCAGTATTTCCAGGCCAACCCGTCGCAGCAGACCATCCAGCTGCAGAATGTTGGCAACACCTACACGATCAGCAACACGCTGCCCGGCGGCCAGAAGCCACTGGTGTTCGTTTCGTTGTTCGATCCGATCAGCAACAGCACCGGTTTCGGCCAGGCCCGGTTGACCTTCACGGCCAGCGGCAACAGCGCTGCCACCGTGATGGGGAACAACGTGTCACAGCTGCTCAACACCGGCAGCCTGTCGCTGATCTCCACGAACGCGATCACCATCGGCAGCCTCACCATGGCCGCTGGCAGCAACATCCTCAGCCTGTCCTTCACCAATGGTGAACTGCTGGGCGTGCTGTCGGGCAACAACCCGACCGTGTCGGTCAGCCTCCCGGCTTCGGGCTTCACCAGCTTCACCAGCGATTTCCTGGCGTCGCCGCCGCTGTTCCTGTCGGATTTTTCGATCACCATGTCGGGCGCCAATCCGTCGCTGGCGATCTCGGGTGATCGTCTCGGCAACTTCGCCGCGTCCTCGGTGGGTACCTTCAACGTGGTGCCGGAACCGGGCACCTGGGCGATGCTGATCGCCGGCTTCGGCATGGTGGGCGCCGCCCGCCGTCGCCGCCGCACGGTGGTGGCCGCCTGATCGGTTGAAAAAGGTCCGGCGGGCTTCGTGCCCGCCAGCGATGGCGCCGGGGATTACCCTCCTCCGGCGCCATTTCGCTTGTTTGGGCAAAACGCCCGCCTTGCGCCCGGTGCTGCCCCCTTCTACGCAGCGCGCTTGCTGTGGAGGGCAGATCATGCGCGCAATTCATCTTTTTCTTGGCCTTATGCTCGCATCACCCGTTACTGCGGCCCCGGTCGAACAGGCGGTCAGCCTGGTTTCGGCCGATGAACTCAAGGCCAATGTGGAAACATTGGTGGGCTTTGGCACCCGCCACAGCGCGTCTGACACGCAGAGCCCCACGCGTGGTATCGGCGCGGCGCGGCGCTGGGCGCAATCGCGGTTCGAAGGCTTCAGCCGCGCCTGTGGCAATTGCCTCACCATCGCCACGCCGTCCGAAACGGTCACCGGCCCGCGCCTGCCCACGCCCACGGAAATCGTGGATGTGCTGGCCATCCAGAAAGGCACCAGCGATCCGGGCCGGGTGGTGATCATTTCCGGCCATATCGATAGCCGCAATGGCGATCCGCTGGACAGCAAGGGCGATGCCCCCGGCGCCAACGATGATGGCAGCGGCACTGCCGCCGTGATCGAGGCGGCGCGCGTGCTCAGCCGCTACAAATTCCCGGCGACCATCGTCTATGCGGCGCTTTCGGGGGAGGAACAGGGCCTGAATGGCGGCAAGGTGCTGGCCGATTATGCCCGCGCGCAAGGCTGGGTGGTGGAAGCCACGCTCAACAACGATATCATCGGCAACACCCGCGGCAGCGGCGGCACCATGGACAACACCCATGTGCGCGTGTTTGCCGAAGGCACCAAGGCGGTGGAAACGCCGGCCCAGGCCAATCGCCG
>JALOSK010000275.1 GCA_025458465.1 Sandarakinorhabdus sp.
GCAATCAGGGCCGCCACCATTTCATGGATGCCGCGCCGCAGCTGGGCCGGATCCTGCGCCACGGTGATGGCGTGCAGATCCACCACGCTGAAGATGCACTCCGCCTCATGCTGCATGCGCACCCAGTTGCGAATGGCGCCCAGATAATTGCCCAGGTGCAGGTTGCCGGTGGGCTGGATGCCCGAAAAGACCCGTTTCATCAGCGTTTCCGTTTCAGTTGCGCCTTGAGCCCAGCCAGCGTGAACAGGCCAAGCGCGCGTGCCGCCGCCAGATAGGCGAGGCCGCCGGTGACAAGCAACAGCGCAAGTGCAAGCCCGCGCGCCAGCAATGCGGTTGACGACCCGGCCAGCAGCGGTTGGGCCAGCCACAGCGCGCCCAGCATCGCCGCCGTGGCCAGCACGAAGCGCGGGAGCGTGCGCCGGGCCCGCGCGTCCAGCGCGAACTGGCCGCGGCGCAGCAGCAGCCAGGCCAGCACGCCGGCATTGCTCCACGCCGAAATCGCCGTGCCCACCGCGATGCCGACATGGCCCAGCGGCCACACCAGGATCAGATTGGCCACCAGGTTCACCAGCATCGCGCCCAGCGCCACCCGCACCGGGGTCGCGGTATCGCCGCGGGCGTGAAATCCGGGGGTGAGCACCTTGATCAGCACATAGGCCGGCAAGCCCAGCGCAAAGGCCGACAGCGCGGCCGCCGTGGCTGCGGTATCGGCAGCGGTGAACTGGCCGTGTTCGAACAGCACGTTGATGATCGGCACCGACAGCAGCGCCAGCCCCGCCGCCGCCGGCAAGGTGAGCAACAGCACCAGTTCGATGGCGCGGTTCTGCTGGGCAATGGCCGCCGGCGCATCCTGAGCGCCAATCAGCCGCGACATGGTGGGCAGCAGCGCAGTGCCCACCCCGATGCCGATGATGCCCAACGGCAACTGGTTCAGACGATCGGCATAATACAGCCACGACACCGCCCCTTCGCCCAGGAAACGTGCCGCCAGTGCCGTCGAGATCAGCAGGTTCACCTGCACGGCCCCTGCCCCCAGCGCCGCTGGCAGGATCAGCCGCATCAGGGTGCGCACCTGCGGGGTGAGTTGCGGCCAGCGCAGCTTGAGCGAGATGCCGGCGCGCCGGCACGACCACATCAGCCAGACCAGCTGCGCCGCGCCGCCCAGCGTCACGCACAGTGCCTGCACACGGCCAGCGCGCACCTCGTCGCCGCCGCCTGACCACAGCAGGCCAGCGATCAGCACCAGGTTGAGCAGGATCGGCGCGGCCGCATTGACCGCAAAGCGCCCGACCGAGTTGAGCAGGCCACCCAGCAGAGAGACCAGACTGATCAGCGCCAGATAGGGAAAGGTGAGCCGGGTGAAATCAACGGTGAGCGCGAATTTTTCCGGGCTGGCATCGGGGAAGCCGCCGGTGAGCGCCCACACCACGGGGCCGGCCGCCACCACCATCACGACGGTGAAGACCACCAGCACCGGCAGCAGCACCGACAGCACATCTTCGGCAAAGCGGCGGGCACCATCCAGCCGGCCGCCCTCGGCACCCACCTGCCGGTTGAACATCGGCACGAAGGCGGACGCGAACGCCCCTTCGGCGAACAGGGCGCGGAACAGATTGGGCAGGCGCTGCGCGATCAGGAACGCGTCTGCCGCCATGCCGGCGCCCAGCAACGTGGCCTGCAACACATCGCGCACGAAGCCCGCGATGCGTGACAGGAGCGTCAGGCTGCCGATGGTGGCGGTGGCGCGAATGAGGGACATTGCGTTCGGGATGAAGCGTCGGCGCCGAAAGTGCAAGCAGCCAGTCGGCAAGCATCCGCAAACGAAAACGGGCGACCCATGGGCCGCCCGTCTCGTCAGTGGGTGAACAGGTCAGGCGTTGCCCACCTGGCCCTGCTGTTGCTGGGCGAGATAGAGCTGCCCGAAATCGATCGGATCCAGCATCAGCGGCGGGAAGCCGCCATCGCGCACGGCATCGGCAATGATGCGGCGCGCGAACGGGAACAGGATGCGCGGGCCTTCGATGATGCAGAAGGGCTCCAGCGCCTCGTCCGGCACGTGCTTCAGACCGAACAGGCCAGCATAGACCAGCTCCACCATGAAGGCGGCGTTGCCATCGACATCGGCCTTGGCACTGATCTTCAGCTCAACCTCGAACACGTCGTCGGCAACCTTGCGGGCGTTCACGCCGACATTGACGTCGATGCGCGGCTGCGCCTGGACCTGCAGGCTGTTCGGCGCGTTCGGATTCTCGAACGACAGGTCCTTCACATACTGGGTGAGGATCGCGACCTGCGGCAGCGGCTCGTCGCCGCCATCGAAGCCATTCTCGGGCGTGGCGCCCAGATCAATCTCGTCGGCCATGATCGCGATCCTTCCCGATTATTCGTCGTCGCCGAACGTATCGACCGGACCGGAATCCTGGCCCTTGGCCGACACGTCGCGGTCCACGAACTCGATGATGGCCATCGGCGTGGCGTCCGAACGGCGGATGCCGGCCTTGACGACACGGACATAACCACCCTGGCGGTCGGCATAGCGCGCGGCCAGCACGTCGAACAGCTTCACCAGCTGCGCATCGTCCTGCAGGCGAGCGTGGGCGAGGCGGCGGTTCGACAGGCCGCCATGCTTGGCCAGCGTCACCAGCTTTTCGATGTAGGGACGCAGTTCCTTGGCCTTGGGCAGGGTCGTCTTGATCTGCTCATGCTTGATCAGGCTGGCCGACATGTTGCGCAGCATCGCGAGGCGATGGCTGCTGGTGCGGCCGAGTTTGCGGTGGGCAACGCCGTGGCGCATTTCGTCTTCTCCGTTCGTTCAGGGGCCGTGCGAGGTACCCCGGACCAGGCTGATGATGGGGCCAGCCAGATGCCCCTTGTTGTTCAGGCCCTCAGAGCCTGAGGGCAGCCGGGTCGCGGCAAGGCCGCGCCCTGACGTCGAACGGGTTGCCGTTGGCCGCAGAGGCGGCCGCCGGCACCCGCCGGCCGAGCTTGCGCGAGTCCGATCCCAGCGCTGCGCGCTGGTCACGGCCGCCCTGCTCAGAACTCCTGTTCCAGCTTCTTGGCCATTTCCTCGATGTTCTCGGGCGGCCAGCCGGGGATTTCCATGCCAAGCCGCAGGCCCATGTGGGACAGGACTTCCTTGATCTCGTTCAACGACTTGCGGCCGAAGTTCGGTGTGCGCAGCATCTCGCTCTCGGTCTTCTGCACCAGATCGCCGATGTAGATGATGTTGTCGTTCTTCAGGCAGTTGGCCGAACGCACCGAAAGCTCCAGC
>JALOSK010000276.1 GCA_025458465.1 Sandarakinorhabdus sp.
GCGATATCGATATGGTCACCCTGCCCCGTCCGTTCGCGGCCGATCAGGGCCATCAGCACGGCTGCAAGCCCGGTCAAACCTGCTGCCACATCCGATGCGGGCACACCGGGCACCGCGGGACGGCCATCGCCGGCATCGTTCACGCTGAGGAATCCGGCCAGCGCCTGCACGGCCATGTCGTGTGCCGGGTGATCGGCCAGTGCGCCGGCCTGCCCGAAGGCGGAGAGCGAGCAATAGATGATGCGCGGATTGAGCGCGTGCACCGCATCCCAGCCAAATCCCAGCCGCGCCATCACCCCGGGCCGGAAGCCCTCGATGAACACATCGGCGCCGCGCACCAGATCGGCCAGCGCCGCCTTGCCGTCAGGCGTCTTCAGATCCAGCACCACGCTGGCCTTGCCGCGATTGAGGTTGGCGAACCAGATGCTGTGCCGGATGCCTTGATTGCCGGCGAATGGCCCCTGGGTTCGCGCCGGGTCGCCGGCGGGCGGCTCCACCTTGATCACCTCGGCACCCTGATCGGCCATCATCAGTGACAGCATCGGGCCGGGCAGGAACATCGACAAATCGACAACCCGGATGCCGGACAGCTTTCCCATCAGACGGCGTTCCGCTTCACCCACTGGCGGGCGACGATCATGCGCTGCATCTCGTTGGTGCCTTCGCCGATGCACAGGAACATCGCATCGCGATAGAAACGCTCGATGTCATATTCCCTGGAATAGCTGTAGCCGCCGAAGATGCGCATGCCTTCCTGCGCATTCTCGAACGCGGCCTCGCTGGCGAAATATTTGGCCATGCCGGCTTCCATGTCACAGCGCTCGCCCCGGTCATAGGCGGCCGCTGCATCCAGCGCCAGCAACCGCGCGGCGCGGGCGCGGGTGACCATCTCGCCCAGCTTCAACTGGATGGCCTGGTGTTCGGCAATCGGCTTGCCCATCGTCTCGCGAGTCTGGGCATAGGCCGTTGCCAGCCGCAATGCGCCCTCCGCCAGCCCCACCCCACGCGCCGCCACGTTGATGCGGCCCAGTTCCAGCCCGCCGGTGGCCTGGAAGAAGCCCTGCCCCTCAACCCCGCCGATCAGCTGGTCGGCGGGGATGCGGTAATCGTCGAACACCAGTTCGGCCGTATCGATTGCTTTGTAGCCCAGCTTGTCGAACTTGCGGCCTGTGGTGAGGCCCTCCCGCTTGTCGGCAATCACCAGGCTCATGCCCTTGTAGCGCGGATCGGCGCCGGGATCGGTCTTCACCAGCACGGCAAAGCAGTCTGCGTGGATGGCGTTGGATATCCAGGTTTTCGTGCCATTCAGCACATGATGTTCGCCGTCGCGCCGCGCCGTCGTGCGGATGGCCTGAAGATCGGTGCCGGCATTGGGCTCGGTCAACGCCAGCCCGCCCCTGATCTCGCCGGTGGCCAGGCGTGGCAGCCACGTCTGCTTCTGCGCTTCGGTGCCAAAGCGTTCGATGGCGGCGGCCATGATCAGGTGCGAATTGAAGATGCCGGTGATCGCCATCCAGTGGCTGGAAATCGCCATCACGATGCGGGCATAGCTGGTCGCCGGCAGGCCCAGCCCGCCATAGTCGCGCCCGATGGTGGCGCCGAACAGGCCCATGTCCGCCATTTCCGCCACCAGATCGGCCGGCCAGATATCGTTGTGATCATGATGTTTCACAGCCGGGATCACGCGCCGTTCCAGCCAGCGCTCGATGCTGTCCAGAAAGGCGCGTTCCTCGTCTGCCGTGATGGTCATGCCCAAAGCCCCATGTTGCCGCCTTGCCTGCATAGGGCGGCGGCCGGGCTGGCGCATCTGCCTTTTCGGTTGGGGTTCAGGCCAGTGCAGCGATCAGCGCGGCGTTGGTGGCCTGTGGGGCGTCCATGGGCGCCAGATGCCCGCCGCCGGGGATGAGTCCGCCATGCAGCCCGGCCTCTGCCATTGCCGCTGCCACCGCCCGTCGCCACGGCGTGTCATCCGCACCGGCCAGCGCCCACGCCGGCACGGCAATGCGGCGCACATCGTCCAGCGTCACCTTGAGCGGGCCACCGGCCGCCAGCAGGTCGCGCCCATCATAGCGTGCCAGCATCGCCGCCAGCGCTGCGCGCACCTCTGGCCGCCCGGCGGTGAGCGGATGGGCCAACCACAGCTGCCGCATCGCCTCCAGTTGCCCGCCGCGCGCCAGCGCCGCCATTTCGGCCAGCGGCACGGCTTCCGGCGTCACCGCAAGCTGCACGTCCAGCGGCGCGCCAATCACCACAAGCCGGTCAAGGCCGGCTGGCCGGGTCGCCGCGTGCGCCAGCGCCACCTTGCCGCCCTGGCTGAGGCCCACGAGATGATGGCGTGCAAGGCCAAGGGCGGCCGCCACGCGCGCCACGTCGGCCGCTTCCTCGGCCAGATCGGGGGGCGCGCTGGATTGGCCGAACCCGCGCCGATCAAGTGCGATCAGGGTGAAGCGATCGGCCAGCGCCGCCTGCCCACGCCACTGGCGGCGATCCAGCGTCCAGCCATGCAGGAAGATGATGGCCGGCCCAGTGCCGGCCACCTCGACCATCAGATCACCACCGGGCACCGCGATGCGCTGCACGCGCCCACCGGCGAAGGCGCCATCCATCACGCTGGACGACGCCGCTGCGATCACGCGTGCTCGCGGAAATTGTTGTTGTTGGTGTGATCGCCAGCCAGCCAGCGCTTCAGTTCGGCATGCGCATTGGCACGGCGCTTCATGTCCAGCGCCGGGTCCAGCGCTCCGGGCGCATCATGGGTGAACTCGAGGATCATGCCGTTGGGATCGGTCACATAGACCGAGCGGCAATAACCATGTTCCAGCACATAGGTTTGCGGTTCGGTAATGCCGGCCGCCGCGATGCGCCTTTCCAGATCGGCCTGCGTGTCCTTGTCCACATGCAGGGCGATGTGGATGAACGGGCTGGACGGGATTTCCGGCCCGAACTCGGCCTGATCGTCGGCGTCAGCGAACTGGAAGAAGGCGAGGCACGAGCCATCGTTCAATTCGAAGAACACGTGGCAATAGGTGCGCATCTTGCCGAACAGCTCGTCGGCTTCGGTCCAGGTGGCGATCAGCGGCAGGCCGATCACGTCCTCATAGAAGGCGCGCGTCGCCTCCAGGTCCTTGGTGACATACGCGGTGTGATGCAACCGGTTCGGGCGACGTGCGATGGTCATGGTGTCTTCCTCCTCCCCAAAGGATAACAGGCTGGCCTCAGCCGAACAGTTTTTTGGC
>JALOSK010000277.1 GCA_025458465.1 Sandarakinorhabdus sp.
CCTCGATCGCCATCGAATCAAGATAGGTCTTGTTGGGCCAGGTGGTCACGAAGCGGCCGGGCACGGCCGGCAGCGGTTCCGGCGCCAGCACGCCGGGCGCGATGATGTCGAACGCCAGCACCACGCGGCGGCTGGTGGACGCGGCATAGACCGCGCGCCCATCAGGGCTGAGCCCGACACCGTTGAGATCGGGCCCATGGATCAGCCGGGTGATGCGGCTGCCATCGGGCAAGGCATAGAACAGCCCGCCGGCATCGGTATGGCCGGCAAAATGCTTGCCCAGATCGGTGAAATAAAAGCCGCCATGGGCATCGAACACGATATCGTTGGGCCCGGCCGGTGGCAATGTCGATCCGTTCGATCCGCCCGGTGGAATAATCGGCCGCAGCGCTGCCCGGCAGCAGGATGCCATCCTGTTCATACCATTCAAAGCCGCCATTGTTGCACACATACAGCGCGCCATCAGGCCCCACGGCCATGCCGTTGGGGCCACCGCCCGGTTCGGCCACGGTGTGGGTGCGGCCATCGGGCGCCACGCGGGTGATGCGCCCCGGGCGGATTTCCACCACCAGCACGCTGCCATCGGCCATGGCAACGGGGCCTTCGGGAAAGCCCAGACCTTCGGCCAGTATCGTGTGCGGATAATCCTGCGCCATCGCGTCATCCTCCCCAAGCATTGATTGGGCGGGATGCTCGCTTGGCGGCGCCGGCAAGGCAAGCCGGGCAAAAACGCCAGATAATGGCCCGGTTCAGCCCAGCCGGGCGGCCACCAGCGCCTTCAGATCGGCTTCCGGGCGGGCGCCGAAATGGCTGATCACTTCAGCAGCGGCAATGCAGCCGACCGCGGCACATTCGGGCAGCGGCCGGCCGGCCACCATCGCGGCCATGAAGCCGCCGGCAAACAGATCGCCGGCGCCAGTGGTATCGACCACCCGCGCCACCGTCTGGCCCGGCACTTCGTGGATGGCGCCGCCAGCGATGACCACGGCGCCCTTTTCGCTGCGGGTGATCACGGTGGTGCAGGCAGCAGCGGCCAGCCGCGCCATCGCCACGCCCAGATCATCGGTCTGATACAGGGCCTTCACCTCATTTTCATTGCCGAACACCAGATCCACGTGCGCGTCGAGCAGTTCGCGAAAATCGCCGCGATGGCCGTCCACGCAGAACACGTCGGAAAGGGTGAAGGCAACCTTGGTGCCGGCGGCGCGGGCCACTGCAATGGCGCTGCGCATGGCGGCACGCGGCGCTGGCGGATCCCACAGATAGCCTTCCAGATACAGGATGCCGGCATCGGCCACCATCGCTGCATCCAGATCGCCCGAATCCAGTTCCTGGCAGGCGCCCAGATAGGTGTTCATCGTGCGCTCCCCATCAGGTGTCACCACGATCAGGCAACGGCCGGTGGGGCGCCCGCCGGTGGCCGGCGCGGTGGTGAAGTCCACGCCAGCGGCGCGGATGTCGTGGGTGAAGACCTGGCCCAGCTGGTCGGCCGCCACCCGGCCGACAAAGCCGGTGCGCGCACCCAGCGCGGCCGCGCCAACCACCGAATTGGCGGCCGAACCGCCGCTGATCTCCCGGCCGGGACCCATGGCGCCATACAGGCTGTCGGCCTCATCGGCATCGATCAGGCGCATGCAACCGTGCGGGATGCCGCGCCGGGCCAGGAAATCGGGGGTTTCGCTGCTGATCACGTCGACAATGGCATTGCCCATGGCAAGGATGTCGAACCGGCGGGATGAGGACATGGTGGCTCCGAACAATGGCTGCTGCTGCCGATAGCCGCTTGCCGCCGGGCTGCACAGCCCCTAGCCATTTGCAGGCGATGGCTGCCGCCTTCATCCTTGCCCTTGCCCAGCTGGGCGATGCCGCCGTGCGCCGGGTGCTGGTGCGGGCGCTGCTGCTGACATTGTTGCTGTTTGCCGGCCTGGCCTGGCTGGTGCTGGCCGCGGTGCGGCTGATCGAACCGGATGGCTGGCCGGCCTGGGCGGTGCGCGCGTGGGCGGCCGGGGCCGGCGATGCGACAGCCGTGCTGCTGTGGGCCTTGCTGACCTGGCTGGGCTTCACCAGCGTTGCCACCGCCGTGATGGCGATGTGGCAGGACGAGGTGATCCGGGCGGTGGAGCAGCGCTATTATCCAGCCGCGCCGGGCCACGCGCTGGGGCTGGGGGTGGAACTGGCGATGGGCGGCCGCGCCGCGCTGCGGGTGGCGCTGATCAATGCCGCCCTGCTGCCGGCCTATGTGCTGCTGCTGGTCACCGGCATCGGCCCGCTGGTGCTGTTCATCATCGCCAATGGCTGGGCACTGGGCCGCGAGTATCTGGAAGCGGTGGCCGCCCGCCATGTGGCGCTGGGCGAATCGCGGGCGTGGCCGGCCCGCCACCGTTGGGACAGCTGGGGCATCGGGCTGTTGACGGCGCTGCTGTTCGCGGTGCCGCTGCTCAATCTGGTGGCGCCGGCGGTGGGCGCGATGATGGCCACCCACATCTTTCACCGCGAACGCGAGGACGAAGCGCGGACCCGGGCGCAGGCCGGGCCGGCCGCCTGATCGCCGGTTTCAGAACGGGCCGGCGCGCAGCAGCAGCAGGATGCTGGAAACCACCACCAGGAAGATGTTGAGATCGCGGCCCAGCGTGCGTTCCGACAGCGCACCCACGCCCAACCCCATCAGGGCCAACGGGATCACCATCCACCCCGACCAGCCAGCGAACGGCAGGAACGGCCGCCACAGTTGGGCCACGGCCACGACCGCAATGGCCAGGGACATGAGGTTCATCATTTCTTAATACTATCGCAAACTTCCCTGCGCTGCAAGCCGACCATCACGCACCCCGAACTGCCAGCCTGCCGCAGCGGCGCCGTGCCGCCCGTGGCCGGCGCGGGCGCGGGGTTGCCCAGCCCACGAAATCGGTTTACGTAAACGTCAACCGGCGTGGCGTGGACAGCCCCGGCCGGCACCAGCCTTGGGAGAGATGGCGATGGACCTGAACTTCAGCGTGGAAGACCTGGCGTTTCGTGACGAGGTGCGCGCCTTCATCCGCGACCATTATCCGGCCGGCCTGCGCGAGAAGATCGACGAAGGCGAGGAAATGGCAAAGGAGGATTTCCTTGCCTGGCACAAGGTGCTGCATGCCAAGGGCTGGGTCGCGCCGGCGTGGCCGGTGGAATATGGCGGCACCGGCTGGACCGCGACGCAGCGTTACATCTGGTCAGAGGAAACCGCCCGGGCCGATTGCGTGCGGCTGATGCCGTTCGGCCTGTCGATGGTGGGCCCGGTGATCTACACGTTCGGCACGCCCGAACAGAAGGCCAAGTATCTGCCACGCATCCTGTCGGGCGAGGATTGGTGGTGCCAGGGCTATTCGGAGCCGGGCGCCGGGTCTGACCTGGCCAACCTGCGCACCCGCGCCGAACGCTTCACC
>JALOSK010000278.1 GCA_025458465.1 Sandarakinorhabdus sp.
GGCCTTCATGGCGCGCCGTCCGCCCCGCTTTCCCGGATGAAGCCGATGCACGCCGCCGTCTGTTCCGCCCTTTCGGCCGATCTGTCTGGCCTTGCCCTGCGCGAAGACTGGCCTGAACCGGCCGCGCCCGGCCCAGGCGAAGTGCTGGTGGCGGTGCGGTTTGCCAGCCTCAACTTCCCCGATTTCCTGATGTTGCAGGGCGGTTACCAGTTCAAGCCGGACCTGCCATTCATTCCCGGCACCGAGGGCAGCGGCACGGTGATCGCCGCCGGTGCTGGGGCGGAAGCCCTGCTGGGGCAGGACGTGATCATCGGCGCGCGCTCCGGCCTGATGGCGGAGCGCATCACGCTGCCGGCACGCAGTGTGCGGCCCGTGCCGGCCGGGCTGTCGCTGGCCGAGGCGGCCGGCTTCACCGTGGGTGCGCTTACGGCGTGGGTGGGGCTGGTGGAGCGCGGCGGCCTGAAAGCCGGCGAGCGTGTGCTGGTCACCGGCGCCGGCGGCGGCATGGGGCGCGTGGCAGTGCAGCTGGCGGCCCATCTGGGCGCACATGTGGTGGCGGTGGCCTCCAGCGACGCGCGGCTTGTACTGGCGCGCGAGGCCGGCGCGCACGAAGCCCTGCTGGTGGACAGGGAACACCCCGAAATCCCGGTGCGGGACATTGATCTGGTGTTCGATCCGGTTGCCGGCCCGCTGGTGCTGCCGCTGGTGAAATACCTTCGGCGCGGCGGCCGCTATGCCATCATCGGCTTTGTCGGCGGGCGTGGGCCATCGGTGCCCTTGAACCGCCTGCTGCTGAAGGAAATCGCGCTGGTCGCCCGGCATGTGGCCGAAATCGACGCGCGGGCTGCCCACATGCGCCCGCACATCGGGATGGAAGTGCCACTGGCAGACGTGCACGCCGCCTTCGAGGCCATGGGCCAGGGCCGCATCGACGGCAAGTGCGTGATCCGCATCAGCTGAACGCGGCCCGCGTCGCTTCGTCGGCCGGAAACATCAATTCCAGCCGCAGATCGCGCACCGTCACATCCTCCATGATAGCGCACCGGCAGCACCGGCGATCGGCTGCGGGCGCGCCAGGGATGGCGGGCGGCGGCGGCACGGGTGAGGGCGATCAGTTCGGCCAGCACCGGATCGTCGCCGGCCAGGCTCTGTTCCAGCGCCAGGCGCTCAAGGCTCTCGTGCAGCACTTCCGGCAGATTGGCGATCGCCAGCTTGAAGAGGTTGGGCGGACCCTGCCAGCCCTCCAGCAGGGGGCTGAGCATCGCCGCCGCCGATGGACTGGCCTCCAGCACGTTCCAGTGCCGGTCACACAGCAGGGCCGGGAAGGGCGCGTGATTGTCCATCATCGTCTGGAGGATTGCCCGGAACGGCGCGATGGCCTCCGACGCCAGCGGGGAGGCCGGATAGGCACTGGCAAAGCCGGCCGCGTTCAGCAGCTGGTTGCGCTGCGCCAGTGGCAGCGTCAGCGCTTCGGCCAGCACCAGCACCATCTCGCGGCTGGGGGACGCCCGCCCGGATTCCAGAAAGCTCACGTGGCGCGCGCTCACCCCCGCCTCCAGCGCAAGCGCCAGTTGCGACAGGCGCCGTCCGGCCCGCGCTGCCTTCAGCGCGGTGCCGAACGGGCTGGGTTCATTCAGTTCGGGCCGGCTTGCCATCAGGGCATGATGGCAGCTTCAGGACGCGGCGCAATGACCCCGAAGGTAAGCGCCGGGATGATGCGCCGCGTGGCGATCGCGCACCAACAACGGCAGCATCACCAGCCTTGCGGCCTAATCCCGGAACATCAGCCGGCGGATCTGCTTGAAGGGCAGATCCCCATAGGTCAGCAGCGTGTCGTGGAACTGCTTCATGGAATAATGTTCGCCCATCCGGCGCTTGTATTCCTCGCGCAGCTTGATGATTTCGCGTTCGCCGATGATCTCGCGGCCCGGTGAGGCGGGGGACTGGCTGTCGCGCTGCACTTCGATGAAGGCGTTGGTCGGCTCCATGCCGATCTTGTCGACATAGGCCTGCACCGCCTGATCGAAGGTCATCTCGCCCTTGGCCATCTTCAGCTTGGTGAGGATGCGCTGCACGCGCCACATGCGCATCTGGCGGCGGGCCATCTGCGTCTTCAGGGCCTCCATATGGGGCAGCGTATTGTAATAGCCTTCCTCCTCCATCAGCCGTTCGAGGTAGAACGACCAGGCCTGGCTGAAATAGGCGCTCTGGTAGGCGCGGCGCATCGGGCGCGTCACATGCTGGTTGCGCGCCGCGATCTGCACATTGTGGCCCAGCCATTCGTGATAGGAGATCACGTGCGTCCAATAGGGATTATAGGCCTTGATCCGGCTGGCCTTTTCCTGCGGCGTCAGCCGGTCTTCCAGCGGGGTCAGGATGTAATAGCCCGATTGCCGCCCCGCCACGGTCGGCCCGCCGGTGGCCCCGCCGAACGACAGGATGCGCCGCGCCATCGGCGGTGATTCCCGCGCGCCATAATCGATATAATCGGGGATGGTGACGATATGGCTGCCCGGCCCCTTCAGCCAGGCGCTCATCATGTCGACATAACGCTGCGCCATCGGGATCACCTGAGGCCACGGCGGCGCTTCGTTCTTCATCACCTCCCACGTGGTGCGCAGATCGCCGCTGGGGTGAATCTGCCTGGCCAGATCGCGCATCTCGGCCAGCAGCACCCGCTCTTCCTCTGCCGCGATGCGCAGCATGGCTTCGGTGCCATATTCGTCCAGCTGCTCCTGAACGAACTGATAGAATTCAATCTCCTCCGGCTTCCACGCCGGCGACCTTGTGGAGCGCGGCAGCAGGTCTGTCTTCAGCCAGCGTTCGAAATCATCCACCGCCGCCAGCGCCGGCCCGGCTGCCGCCACCAGCTCGGCCTTCAGTGCCGGGCTGTCCACCATCGCGGTTGGCACGTGGTCACGCAGCAGCAGGCGGGCGTAATAGGCCTGGTAGATGCCATTTTCCGTCCACGTCCGCGCCGGGTTCTTCAGGTTCTGCCTGGCGCTGGCCAGAACCGCCGGCAGCCGTTTCAGCTCGTCCACCGCCTTGCGCACCGCGCTGTCCGGCAGGGCGCCCGGCCGCAGGAACAGCGCGTTGGTCTGCCCCAGCGCAAACACCCCGGCAGGGTTGACCTCGTGCATGCGCAGGGTTTCGATTTCAAACAGGCGGGTGCGCAGATGGGCCATCAGCAGATCATGATCCACCTGATCATCCAGGCTCAGCGTCGCACGGTCGATCCGCTGGGCTTCCGCCAGCACACCGCGATAGACGCGCGCCGCATCGGCAAGGGCCGGTGTGCCGGGCGCGCCTTCCTTCACCGAAAGCGCCGCCGCGATCACCACATCGAGGGCCGGTGGCGGTGATGGCGCCTGCGCGTCTGCCCGCATCGGCAGGATGGCGATGCAGATGATGGCGAGGCAGCAGGAAAACAGGCGAACCATCCGGGCGCATCTCCACAGGGCCGCGACATGCGGCGTATCCTGGCGCCAAGGCTATGGACGTGCCGGCACGCGGTCAATGCCAGTTGGTCATGCCATGTTGTGACGAACCGGGAAAAGCGGATGAACAGGCCTGTTCAGCCGGGAAAGGGGGTCCAGATCACCTGCCTGATATCGGTTCCGCCGAGGGCCAGCAGCGCGAGGCGATCGAAACCCAATGCCACGCCGCTGGCCGGCGGCATATGGTCAAGCGCCGCGATGAAATCCTCGTCGATCGGATAGCGGCGGGCGTATATGCGCATCTTCTCGTCCATGTCGGCGTCGAAGCGGCGGCGCTGTTCGGCGGCATCGGTGAGTTCGCCGAAGCCGTTGGCCAGTTCCACGCCGCAGGCATAAGCCTCGAAACGCTCGGCCCAGCGCGGGTCTTGCGCGCAGGGGCGGGCGAGGGCGGCCTCGCAGACGGGATAGTGGGTGAGGAAGGTCAGGCGGCCGTCGCCCAGCCTGGGCTCGATGGTCACGATCACGCGGCTGAACAGGTCAGACCATGTGTCGTCATCGCGCACCGCAAGGCCGATGCGCGCGACTTCAGCGGCGAGCGCGTCGCGATTGTCGAGACAGGCGGCGAGATCGATGCCGGCGTGGGTGGCAAATGCCTGCTCCACGCTGAGCATTTCGGGTTCGGCCAGCGCATCGCAGGTGCGCCCGCGCCAGCGCAGCAGGCCAGTGCCGGCAGCTTGTGCGGTGCGCGCCAGGGCCAGCGTATCGGCGATCACCGCTGTCCAGTCCGCATCGGCGCGATACCATTCCACCATGGTGAATTCGGGCGCATGCAGCGGGCCTTGCTCACCATTGCGCCAGACGCGGGC